>JANLXD010000460.1:0-3243 GCA_031364935.1 Candidatus Eiseniibacteriota bacterium | reverse complement strand
CGGCGCTCGATGTCCGCCGTGGTGATCTCCGGCGGCACCGCGAACGCGAGCGAATCGGGGTCCTGTCCCTGCCCCGGAGCGAGCTGGAGCGACACGCGCCGCCCCTCGCGCGCCTTCGGCGTGAAGCAGGGCGCGCCGCAGCGGTAGCAGGCGTGGTCGCGGCAGTCGGGCGTGAGCGCGGCCGCGTAGGCCTTCGCGCGCTCCGCGACCAGGAACTTCTTCACGACCGGGGTCCGGATGTGGTCCCAGGGGAGGTTCTCCTCCAGGTCGCGCGGGCGCAGATAGACGGCCGGCTCGATGCCGGTGTTCTCGAACGCGCGCATCCAGAGGTCGAAGTCGAAGCACTCGGACCAGCCGTCGAAGCGCGCGCCAAGGCGCCACGCCTCCTCCAGCGCGTCCGCCGTGCGGACGTCGCCGCGCGCAAAAACCCCTTCCAGGAACGCCGTCTTGGGATCGCGCCACTTCAGGCGCACGTTTCCCATCCCGCGGAAGCCCAGCTTCAGGCGGTCGATTTTCCGCCAGAGGGTCTCCATATCGTCCTGGATCTCCCACTGAAACGGCGTGTGGGGCTTCGGGACGTGCGGGGAGATCCCCACGTTGAAGTGCATGCGCTTGTTGCCGCCGCGCGCCCACTCCTGCGACTTCCGGAGGGTCTCCGCGATGCCGTCCACGTCCTCGTCGGTCTCGGTGGGGAGCCCGATCATGAAGTAGAACTTGATGCCGCCCCACCCCTGGTCGCGCGCCAGCCGCACCGAGTACTCCAGCTCGGCCTCGTCGATCCCCTTGTTGATGACGTCGCGCATCCGCTGCGTGCCCGCCTCGGGCGCGAAGGTGATGCTCCCCTTCCGGCCCTGGCCGATCTTGTCCGCCACCGACGGGGCGAGCGTGCCGACGCGCGTCGACGGAAGCGAGATCGAGACGCCGAGCTCGTTGGTGAACCGGTCGAGCTCGTGGAGCACCACGGGGAGCTGCTTGTAGTCGGTCGTCGAGAGCGAGAGGAGCGACACCTCGTCCCACCCCGCGTGCACGATCCCGCACTGCACTTCCTTCGTGACCTGGTCGGCGCGCTTCTCGCGGAGCGGGCGGTTCATGTAGCCCGCGAGGCAGAAGCGGCACCCGCGCGTGCAGCCGCGCATGACCTCCACGCCCAGCCGGTCGTGCGTGACCTCGGTAGGCGAGATGAGGGGCTTCTCCGGGTAGTAGTCGGGATCCAGGGAGGGCACGTAGCGGAAGCGCGGGCGGGCGACAGGCGTGCCGGGTAACGGCTCGCGCGCCGTGAAGCCCCACGGGTTCTGGACCTCGGCGAAGAGCGCTGGCACGTAGACGCCCTCGAGCGCGCCCATGCGCTGGAGCACCTCCGCCCGCGGCATCCGCGTCTTCCGACGCTCGGCCATGAGGTCGCACAGCTCCATCATCACTTCCTCGCCGTCTCCGATCACGAAGGCGTCGATGAAGGGGGCGATCGGCTCGGGATTCACAGTGCAGAGCCCGCCCGCGATCACGATCGGATCCTCCTCACGCCGGTCCTTGGTCCGGAGCGGCATCCCCGCGAGGTCGATCATGGTCAGGACGTTCGAATAGGCCAGCTCGTACTGGAGCGAGAAGCCGATCAGGTCGAACTCGCGCGCCGGAGTGCGCGACTCGAGCGAGTAGAGCGGGATCCCCTCCGCGCGCATCAGCTTCTCCATGTCGCCCCACGGCGTGAAGCACAGCTCGGCCAGGCCGTCGGGCCGGCGGTTGACGATGTGGTAGAGGATTTTCAGGCCGAGGTACGACATCCCGATCTCGTAGAGATCCGGAAAGCACAAGAGCGCTCGCACCGACGCCTTCGACGGGTCCTTCCGGATCGCGTGGAGGAAGCTGCCCGTGTACCGGCTCGGCTTGGTCACGGTCGGCAGATAGGCTTCGTCCAACAGGCGCAGTTTATCCATGTCCCCTCCGGAGGGAGCGTGATGCAAAGGCTTTACCAACGAAAGACTTAAGGCAAGCGAGAGCCCGCGGGCCCCCCTCTGGCCAAGCGGCAGAATGTATCACACCCGGCCATCGCCCGCAACCGACGCGGAGGACGCCGGTTCCGCGCCGCCGGGAAGGCCGCCGTGCGAGGCCGCGAGCGAGAGAATCCAGGACGGCCCCGCGGGGTCGAGCGCGGCGGCGGCTTCGAGCAGCGTGCTCCCAGTGGTGGCGACGTCGTCCACGAGGAGGACGGGGCGGGAGGCGAGAAGGCGGGCGCCGCGGCCGGTCAGCGTGAACGCGCCGCGCACGTTTTCCCGCCGCCCGTCGGCGCCCAGCCGCGCCTGCGGCGGATGGTCGAGCCGGCGGCGGAGCGCGTCGACGGCGGGGATCCCCCATCGCGAGCCGGCCGTCTCCGCGAGCAGCTTCGCCTGGTCGAACCCGCGCCACGTCCGGCGCGCGGGATGGAGCGGGACGGGAACCAGGACGTACTCGCGCCAGACCGATGTGCCGCGGCCGGGAGGCTCGGGAAGGAGATCCGCGATCCAGCCAAACGCTTCCCGCGCGCCCGCGTACTTGAACGCGTGCATCACGCGATCGAGCGGCGGCTCGTAGGGGGGACCGGCGAGGAGGAGCCGTTCGGCGCCGTGGCGCGCGCAGCCGGAGCGCGACGTGGACGTGCTTGCGGGGGCCGGGCTCGCGGGTTCGCCGACCGCGGGGCCGCCGCGCTCCTGCATGCAGCGGAGGCAGAGCGCGCTGCCGGTGCGCGGAACCCGCGCGTCGCAACCGTCGCAGATAGGCCGTCCGCGCGGCGCAGCGCCGCCGCAGCCCGGGCACGACCGACCCAGCATCGCGTCGGCCAGGTCAATCCCGAAATCGACGAGGACCCCCGCCACTCGCATCCCGTCCCTGCCCCACCGCATCGTCAACTCCCCGCCGCATCCTCCAGCGCGCCGCGCATCGCCTCGCGCGGCGCCTTCTTCCCGGTCCAGAACTCGAACGAGAGCGCGCCCTGTTCGAGGAGGAGGGCGAGCCCGTCTTCATAGCGGAGTCCGGCGCGCCCCGCCTCCTCACGCGCCGCGTTCGCGCGCGCGCCGTAGTTCAGATCGAGCACGACTCCCTTCGGCGCGAGACCGCTCCACCACCGGCGTTCTTCCGAAGAAACTTCTTCGGCCGATACGGCGCGAACGATCAGGTCCCACGGCCCGCCCTGGCCCGCGTCGTCGCCGCGCCATGCAGCCGTCGTGACTCGCTTCCCACGAGCCACAGCCCGCGCGGCAGCGGCCACGGACT
>JANLXD010000425.1:0-4318 GCA_031364935.1 Candidatus Eiseniibacteriota bacterium | reverse complement strand
CCGGGCGGCCGGGTCCAGCACGGGGTGGAGGACCTGCTCCACGTGATCCGGCGCCACACGCTCCTCGCGAAGGGGCGTCCCGCCTCGCCCGGCGCGGCCGCCGGCGCCGTGGTCTTCACCTCGGAAGAAGCCGTGGCGCGGGGCCGGAAGGAGCGCGTGATCCTGGTGCGCGCCGAGACTTCGCCCGACGACATCGCCGGGATGAGCGCGGCGCAGGGGATCTTGACGGCGACGGGCGGCATGACCTCGCACGCCGCGGTCGTGGCGCGCGGCATGGGGAAATGCTGCGTCGCCGGATGCACGGCGCTGGTCGTCGACGAGGAAAAGAAGACGCTCCGGATCGGAAGCCGCACGTTCCGCGAAGGAGCCTTCCTGTCGCTGGACGGTTTCGCCGGCGAAGTGCTGGAAGGGGACGTGCCCACCTCGGACTCGGAAGTGGTCCGCGTGCTGACGGGGCGTCTCAAGCCCAAGCAGGCGCCGCTCTATCAGCGCTTCGAGCGGCTCATGGCGTGGTGCGACGAGGTGCGCCGCCTCCGCGTGCGCGCGAACGCGGACGTTCCGAGAGACGCGAGGATCGCGCGCTCGCTGGGCGCCGAGGGGATCGGCCTCTGCCGCACCGAGCACATGTTCTTCGCGGAGGACCGCATTCCGCACGTGGTCACGATGATCCTGAACGCGAAGGAAGCCCGCGACGCGCGCGTCCGGATCGCCCGGCTGGAGACCGAGCTGGCCGAGGCGCCGCGCTCCGAGCGGCCGCGGTTCCGGAAGGAGCTGGAGCGCGTCCGCCGGGAGGGGCGCGGGGCCATCCAGGCATTCGACGGGGCGCTGGCCAAGCTGCTTCCGCTCCAGCGCGCCGATTTCAAGGGACTCTTCCTGGCGATGGAGGGGAACCCCGTCACCATCCGCACGCTCGACCCGCCGCTCCACGAGTTCCTCCCCAAGAAGGAACAGCTCCTGGCCGAGATCGCCGCGCTTCGGAAGGGGGCGAAGGCGGACCTGCGTCGCGAGCGGCTCCACCGGACGCTCGCGCGAGTCGAGGAGCTGCACGAGTTCAATCCCATGCTCGGCTTCCGCGGCTGCCGCCTGGGGCTGCTCCATCCCGAGATCACGCGCATGCAGGCGCGCGCCATCTTCGAGGCAGCGGCGCAAGTCGCGAAGAGCGGCCACGTGGTGCGCCCCGAGATCATGATCCCCCTGGTCGGGGACCCCGAGGAGCTGAAGCGCCAGCGGGCAGAGGTGGAAGGGGTAGCCCAGGAGGTGATGGCGAAGCTGGGGACGGCGATCCCGTACACGATCGGCACGATGATCGAGATTCCTCGCGCGGCCCTCCTGGCGGACGAAGTCGCGGAGCACGCGGACTTCTTCTCGTTCGGCACCAACGACCTCACCCAGATGACGTTCGGATTTTCCCGGGACGACTGCGGCCGGTTCCTTCCGGAATACGTCGAGACCGGCGTTCTGCCCCACGACCCCTTCGTGTCCCTGGACACGCGCGGAGTCGGCGTCCTGATCCAACGCGCCGCCTTCGCCGGACGCCGCGCGAAGCCGGGGCTGAAGATCGGAGTCTGCGGCGAGCACGGGGGCGACCCGGCCTCCATCGCGTTCTTCGAGCAGACCGGGCTCGACTACGTTTCCTGCAGTCCCTTCCGTGTGCCGTTGGCCCGGCTTGCGGCCGCCCGCGCTGCTCTAGCGCGGTCGTGACGGCAGACGCGGTCATCCCCGCCCTCGACGAAGCGGACGCCATCGGGGGCGTGCTGGACGCGCTGCCGCGTCACCTGATCCGCCGCGTTGTCGTCTGCGACAACGGCTCGACCGACGCCACCTCCGACATCGCGCGGGCGCACGGGGCCGTGGTGGTGCGCGAGGAGCGCCGCGGCTACGGTTCGGCCTGTCTTCGCGCGCTGGCGGCGCTCCGCGCGGATCCGCCGGACGCGGTTCTCTTCCTCGACGCCGATGGGAGCGATGACCCCGCCGAGGCGGAGTCGCTGCTACAGCCGATCGTCGAAGGTCGCGCGGACCTGGTCATCGGCTCCCGCACTCTGGGCCGTCGCGAGCGGGGCGCGCTCACCCCCCAGGCCCGATTCGGAAATTGGCTCGCGACCGGGCTCATCCGCGCCCTGTACGGGGCGCGCTGGACCGACCTGGGGCCGTTCCGAGCGGTGCGGTGGGATGCGCTGGAACGCCTCCGCATGCGGGACCCCGATTTCGGCTGGACGGTCGAGATGCAGGTGAAGGCCGCGCGGGCAGGACTGCGGGGACTGGAGGTTCCGGTGCGCTATCGGCGGCGCATCGGCCGCTCCAAGATTTCGGGCACGTGGAAAGGAGCGGCGCAGGCCGGGACGAAGATTCTCGGCACGATCGCCGCCGACGCGATCCGCGGGGGGCGGTAATGGGGCGCGTGCCTTGACCCTCCCGGCTGGACCGCGATACCATCGAGCCATCTTGCGACCCATCCGAACGGCTCTCGTCCCCCGGTTGGCGCTCCTCGCGATTCTGGCGTGGGGCTCGTCCGGTTACACGCCGCCCCCGCTGTTCCGGTCGGAGATCAACCTCCAGCCGTCGGCCGCCTGCCGTCCCTGCCATCTCGACATCACCGACCAGTGGTCGCGATCGGCCCACTCGAAGGCGGACCGCACCAAGAGCCCGCTGTTCGGCCGCATGTACTTCTATTCGCTCAAGCAGACGCGTGGGAAAACGATGCTCTCCTGCGGCCCCTGCCACGAGACCGCGTCATTCGTGAACCAGGATTTCGATTTTTCCCGGGAGGTGTCCCAGGAAGGCGTGAACTGCGTCTACTGCCACGCGATCTCGGGGCCCGGCGACCCGAAGGGCACTCCCTCGTACACGCTGGATCTCTCCTCGTTCTACGGGACGATCCGCGTTCCGGCTCCGACCCAGGCGCACAAGTCGGCCTACTCGGCCTACTACCGCCAGTCGGAGTATTGCGGGTCCTGCCACGACTATGGCAACCAGCACGGGGTGAAGATTTCGACGACGTACGCGGAGTGGAAGCGCTCGCGCTATGCGAAGCAGGGCGTGACCTGCCAGTCCTGCCACATGCCCGGCGGCCCCGGCCGGAACTCCAGCCAGGGACCGGTGCGGCCGCGTGTAGCCAACCACTCGTTCGACTCCGATCAGCTCACGGCGGCCCGCCCCAACGCCGCCACGCTCGCGCTGACCGGCGCGCGACGGGCGGGGACGGACTCGATCCGGGTGACGGCCATCGTGACCAACACCGGCTGGGGACACGCGCTGCCGACCGGGAACGACCAGAATCTGGCCCTGCTCCGGATCCGGGTGCTCGACTCGGGCGGCAAGATCGTGTGGGAGAACGATCCGTTCGAGGAGTGGAACGTCTCCGTGTTCGGGCTCATCCTCGCCGACGAGCTGGGGAACTGGCCGGCGGACACATGGAATGCGGTGAAGACCCTGAGCGACCGCCGGATTCAGGCGGGAGGGAGCGCGCGCGTGCGCTACGACATTCCGATCGCGGACGCGAAGGGCGCGCTCCGGGTGCAGGCGCAGCTCCTCTACCGGCGCGCCAAGCCGATGACGATCACCGCCTACGGTCTCGACGAAGAGACTTACGGCGTCGAGCGGACGCTGGCCGAGGCCACCCTCCGAGTGCCGTGACCCATGTTCGCTGAGGACCTCCTTCGGGAGCTTCGACGCGCCGGCTACTCCCCGGCGGCGATCCTCGGCTACGTACGCGCGATCACCTCGCGCGCGGTGCTCCGCGTCCCGCTGCACGCGGAATCGGTGCGGTCGGTGGCCGCGACCGCGCTCGCGCTCTTCGCCCTTCAATTCGCGGCGGCCCTCTACTTCTCCGCCACGTTCGGCCGGAATTTCGGCGTCACCTACCTGATCGCCTCGAGCGCTCTGTTGCTCCTGGCGTGCTTCTGGGTCCTGGCGCATCTCGGGCTCTTGGTGGGTCCGGGAAGCGACCGGATCATGAGACAGCTCCCGCTGCCCGTCGCGATCACCATGCTTCGACTGGTGGCGCTTCCCGCCATCGTGCTCTTCGTGTGGCACGCGATGTGGTCGGTGGCGGTCTGGGCCTTCCTCGCCATCGCGCTCACCGATGTGCTGGACGGCGTCGTGGCGCGCGCGCTCGGGATGGAGTCGCGCACGGGCAAGGTGCTCGATCCCATGGTGGACATTGTCTTCAACGTGACGATCTTCGTGACGATGGCGCAGGTGGGACAGATTCCCTGGTGGGTGGCCGGACTGGTAGTGGGACGCTACGCGCTGTTGGTGTTCGGCACGTTCTATCTGTACATCTTCCGCGGGCCCGTGCGCATCGAGCCGACGGGCTTCG
>JANLXD010000335.1:0-1928 GCA_031364935.1 Candidatus Eiseniibacteriota bacterium | reverse complement strand
ATGGTACAAGAAGCACCTCGGGATCGATGTTCAGGACTGGGGTGGAGCAGCCTTCACCTGGACTGACTCCGAAGGCAACCCGACCAAGGGGACTACGGCCTGGTTGATCGGTCCAGCGGACGGCAAGCACTTCGCCCCGAGCAAGTCGACCTTCATGGTCAACTATCGGGTCGAAGATCTGGCGGCACTTCTCACAGCACTGCGCGGGGAAGGTTGCAACGTGCTCGAGAAGACCGACGACTCGGAGTACGGGAAATTCGGATGGGTCATGGATCCAGAGGGCAACAAAGTTGAACTCTGGCAACCGCCACAAGGGCAATGAAGTTCGGTTACTCGCGAGGAGGACCGACGTCTAACCCCTCGGTCAACCGGTCGCTCAACAGCCGGGCGAGTGTCTCAAAGTCGTTGACAGGTTCCGCGGCTCCTATCGCGCACGTCCGGCCTCACCGTTGAGCGAGATCCGCGTCTCATCGGGAATGGGAATGCCGGAAAGGAGGGCCAGAGCCCCATCTCGGTCCGTCAGAAACTGAGGGAAGTTCGATGCGGCGACTGGGGGAGCCCCTGGAAGCTCGACCGTGAGTGGGTTCCGATGCCTCCCGTTCTGGAGGAACTCGTAGTGAAGATGGGGCCCGGTGGCCACACCGGACGAGCCCACCCTTCCGATGATCTGGCCCTGATCCACGTGCGCACCCGGACGAATGTCGGACGGAATGGAGCTCAGATGCGCGTAGCGTGTCCGAATCTCCCCCGGATGGCGCAGCTCGACGAGCCGCCCATAGCCGCCCATGAAGCCCGCGCGCGTCACAACCCCAGATGCTGTCGCTTCGACCGGGGCTCCGGCCGGCGCGCCGTAGTCGATTCCCTCGTGTGCTTTCCATTGCTTGAGAATGGGGTGGAAGCGCCGGCCGGTGAATCGGCTGGTGATTCGGTAGGGCACCGGATAGCGTAGAAACGCTCCCCGCAGCGAACGGCCTTGTTCGTCGAAGTAAGCAAACCGCCCGTTCGGCGCCTGCTGAGGGATTGCCCGCAAGACGCGGTCCCCATTGCGAAATTCGATCGCGAGGAAGTGGCGGCTTCGAACGGAGCCGTCGGGCCGGATCTTTCGCTCCAGGGCAATTCGGAACGTGTCCCCCCGTCTCAGGTCTCGGGTGAAGTCCACCTGCCAGGCGAAGACATCGGCCAGGTCATAGACCAGCTCCTCGAAGTCTTCCTTGCCGAATCGATCGATGTCGCCGCCAAGGTGCGCCGACCAGAGGCTCGATTCGACGACGCCTGAGATCCGCACGGTATCCATGACGAAGGGAACCTGCTCGATTCGTGTCGTCCAGACCGAGTCGGATCGAACGAAGTGCAGCAGTGAGTCGGGAGTCAGGGCGATAAGAATTCGGGCTGGATCGCCGGCGGTCCCGAGTGCGAAACGCAGGGATGTTCCCGGGCGGAGCACGCGAGGGTCCCGATATGCCTCGAGGAGACGCGTGATTTCCTGAATCTGATCGAACCCGAATCCCCTGGAATCAAGGACGTGAGCAATGGCAGCCCCGCGCGTCAGCGTGTCCCCGGGTCGGGGCTGCTCCCACGTTACGGGCTCCGGCTCGGGGGCAGGAACGAAAGGAGGGGACTGAGGGAAGGTTACGGCCAGAGAGACTGCGAACATGGCGAGCGTGAGCGCCGCGACAATCGAGGGTCCTCGCGCCGACGTCCGCCCACCGCTGCTCTTTCGCTGAGTCTCGATGCGAGTCCCTCCCCGCCACCCGGCCACGGCTGGCCCGACCTCGGTCCAGGGACTCTCTATCGGCCAAAACTGCACCGTTCATGACTGCAGACCTCATGGCGCGGGCCAAATGGCCCTCTCGCCCGAAATCCGCTATCTTCTTCTATCCCATTGGAAAACAACCCCTACGTAGGAGTACAAATGGCTGACGAAGTGA
>JANLXD010000418.1:0-9169 GCA_031364935.1 Candidatus Eiseniibacteriota bacterium | reverse complement strand
GCGTCCGGCGTCAGACGGGCGAAGATCTCGTCGGTGCGGGCGCGGGCGTCCGCCAGCCGGGTGGTCAGCGTTTCAGGGGTTTCGCTCGGGCGGAGCGTCTGGGTCATGGTCTGCCTCCGGGTTCGACTCGCCCTTAATTCTAGACGAATCGCCGCGCCGGCGGGGCTGATTCCCCCGGGCAGCCGCGGCCAGACGGAGACCTTTGTGAATGGCGATCCGGTCCACCCCGTCGAACGCCCGCTCGACCAGAAGCGCGAGCAAGGCCGCGGGAATGGCCCCTTCGAGGATGAGCCCATTTCGACGGAGCTGAATGCCGGTCAGGATGGGCTCGCCCAGCCCTCCCGCTCCGATCAGCGCGGCCAGGGTGGCCGAGCCGACGTTGATGACGGCGCTGGTCCGGATCCCGGCCATGATCGAGGGGGAGGCGAGTGGGAGCCGGATCCGCGTGAGCTCGGACCGCGGCGACAGCGGCAGGCACGCGGCGGACTCCAAGAGCGGCGGCGCGATCGTGGTCATCCCCACGTAGGTGTTCCGGACGATCGGAAGCAGGCTGTAGACGAAAAGCGCGATCAGGGCGGGAACCAATCCGATCCCAAAGACGGGAATGAGGATCGCCAGGAGCGCGAGCGAGGGGATGGTCTGCGCCAGCCCCGTCGAAGCGAGGACCACGCCGCCGAGCCGCGGAGAGCGGGCGGCCAGCACGCCGAGCGGAATGCCGATCAACACCGCGGCCAGAAGCGAGATCGCCACCAGCTTCACGTGCTGCGCCGTGTTGGTCAGGATCGAGCGGGCCGTGCCGCTCCAGTGCGGCGCGGCGCCGACGGTGGTGGTCGTTGAAGGCCCGCCCCCCGCGGCCCCACCCGCGGCGTCGGCGGCCGCGGCGCCGAAGCCCGGCAATTCCGCGAGAAGCGACTCGGCGGCGTCGGCCGACTGCGCGCCGCCGAGCACCACGCGCGCGTTCGCGCGGATCATCCGCTCCTGATCGATCACACCCGTCAGGCGGAGCATCGCCGCATAGGCGCGGGCGTCGTGAAGAGGGAGATCGAGGCGATAGAGCCAGACCGCGTCGTAGCGCGGAAAGAACTGCCGGTCATCCTCCAGGACGCGGAGCCCGAGCCGGGCGATCTGCGCATCGGTGGTGTAGATGTCGGTCGCGTCGATCTTCCCGTCGGCGAGCGCGGCGTACGCCAGCTCGTGCTGGATCCCGCGCACGTTGTCGCCGTTGAGACCGTAGCGCCTCTGGAGCCCCGGAAATCCGTCGGGGCGGCCCAGGAATTCGTGCGTCAGCCCCAGCTTCAGCTCCGGATGGCGCGCGAGGTCCGACAACGTCCGGAGGCCATACTGGCGCGCGGTCGCCTCGGTCACCGCGATCCCGTAGCTGTCGTTGAACCCGATGGGATCGCTCATGCCCAGGCCCATCCGGGCGAGCGCGGCTCGCTCCTCCGCCGCGGAAAGCGCTCTTGGGCTCTGGAGCACGACCTCGCGGATCGTTCCCGTGTACTCGGGGTAGACGTCCACGCTCCCCGACCGGAGCGCCTGGAAAACAATCTCGGTGCCGCCCAGGTTGCGACGGTGCAGCACGCGGGGCGCACCCTCTCGCCGCATCGCCGAAGCGAGCGCATCGGCCAGGATCCAGGATTCGGCAAACGCCTTCGAGCCGACCACGACGTCGTCGGCGGCGCGCGCTGGCCGTGCGGGCAGGAGCGCCGCCGCGACAAGAAGGGCGCCCGCGATTCGCGCCATCAGCCGCGCCGCGCGCTGTGTGCCCTTCGTCCGCGTCATGGGCCCGGCGCGACGGGCACGACCCCGCGCTGCACTCCCAGAAACCGGGTGACGAAGGGATCGGCGGGGCGCTCGGTGAGGTCGCGCAACGTGCCTCGCTGGAGAATCCGTCCGGCGCGCATGAGCGCGATCTCGCCTCCGACCGTTGCCGCCTCGGCCACGTCGTGGGTCACGAAGAGCACCGTTTTCCCCAGGCGCTCGAAAACGCGCCTCAGGTCGCGCTGCAGGTCGGAGCGGATCAGGGGATCCAGAGCCGCGAGAGGCTCGTCGAGGAGCACCACTTCGGGGTCGAGCATCAGCGCGCGCATCAGGGCGACGCGCTGCCGCTGGCCGCCGCTCAGCTGCGCGGGGTAGCGGTCGAGGAGCGCGTGCGGCATCTGGGTCAGCTCGAGCAGCTCGGCTACGCGAGCCTGGAGGCGCTCCCTCGGCCAGCCGCGCTCCTCCGCGGCGAGCGTGACGTTGCCGGCCGCGGTCAGGTGCGGAAAGAGTCCCCCCTCCTGAATGACGTACCCCATGCGGACCAGGAGGGCCGGGCGGGTGTCGGGCCGCATCGGGATGCCGGTGATCGCGACGCGCCCGCGGTCCGGCGTCAGAAGCCCGATCACGACGCGGAGAAGGGTGCTCTTCCCGCAGCCGCTCGGCCCCACCACGGCGAGCGTCGTCTTCGCGCCGACCGTGAGGCGCGGCACGTCCAGCGCCGTCGCCCCGTCGTAGCGCTTCTCCACGCCTTCCAGCTCGATCGGCTCGGACATGCGACGGAGACTCCGGTGGGCCGGCGGGCGCCGCGATTGGGCCTGGACGCGTGATCGTATACTAGCCCGATGCTCCTCGCTGAGCTGGAATCGATCTCGCGCGAGGTGGCCGCCACGCGCTCCCGCGCCCAGAAAGCGGCCCTTCTCGCCGGCCTGCTCCGGCGGCTCGACCCGCCCGAGGTGGAGATTGGCGTCGCGTTCCTCTCCGGCCATCCGCGGCAGACGCGCCTGGGGATCGGCGGCGCGACGCTCCACGAGGCGCGCGGCGTGCCGGCCGCGCCCGAGCCCTCGCTCACTCTCGCCGACGTGGGTGCGTCGCTCGCCCAGATCGCCGGCGTCTCGGGGGCCGGCTCCGCCGCGGAGCGCCGCCGGCTCCTCGCCGCGCTCCTCGGTCGGGCCACGGGGCCGGAGCAGGATTTCCTCGTCCGGCTGATGATGGGAGAGCTCCGCCAAGGCGCGCTCGCGGGCGTCATGGAAGAGGCGGTGGCCAAGGCGACCTCGATCCCGGTGGCTGAAATCCGCCGCGCGATGATGCTCTCGGGCGACCCCGAGGAGGTGGCGCGCGCCGCGCTCCAGGAGGGGAGCGCCGGCCTCGCCCGATTCAAAATCGAGATCTTCCGGCCCGTGCAGCCGATGCTGGCGCAGCCTGCCGAGGACCTCGACGCCGCCCTCGCCCGCGTGGGCGAAGGGGCACTGGAATACAAGCTGGATGGAGCGCGCATCCAGCTCCACAAGTCGGGCGGCGACGTTCGCGTCTTCTCCCGCCTCATGAACGACGTCACGGTAGCCGTCCCCGAGCTGGTCCAGACCGCCCGCGCGCTCCCCGCGCGCGAGCTGATCCTGGACGGGGAGGCGATCGCGCTCCGTCCGGACGGACGGCCGCATCCGTTTCAGGTCACGATGAGGCGATTCGGCCGGCGGCTCGACGTGGAGCGGCTCCAGGCCGAGATTCCGCTCCAGAGCGTCTTCTTCGATTTGCTCCGCGTGGACGGCGCCGATCTCTTCGACGCTCCGGCGCGGGAGAGGTTCGAGGCGCTCCGGCGCGCCGCCCCGGATCTCGTGGTGCCGCGTCGGATCACTGCCGATCCGCGCGATGCCGAAGCCTTCCTCGAGGAATCACTCGCTCGGGGGCACGAAGGGATCATGGTCAAGTCGGTGGACGCGCCGTACGAGGCGGGGCGCCGCGGCTTCTCGTGGCTGAAGGTGAAGTCGGCGCACACGCTCGATCTGGTCGTGCTCGCGGCGGAGTGGGGGCACGGGCGGCGCCGCGGCCGGCTGAGCAACATCCACCTCGGCGCGCGCGACACGGCCTCGGGCGAATTCGTCATGCTGGGGAAGACGTTCAAGGGGATGACCGACGCGATGCTCGAGTGGCAGACGGGCCGCTTCCAGGAGCTGGCGGTCGTCACCGACGGCGCCACGGTCCAGCTCCGCCCCGAAGTGGTCGTGGAGGTCGCCTTCAACGACGTGCAGGAGAGCCCGCACTATCCGGCGGGGCTGGCGCTCCGCTTCGCGCGCGTGAAACGGTACCGTCCGGACAAGGACCCGTCGCAGGCGGACACCCTGGAAACCGTGCGCGCCATCCACGAGGGCCGGCTAGGCTCGAGCCAGCCAACGCGCCAGCGTCCGAGATAGTCTCAAGTCCTGGGGGCGATCTTCCGATAGTTGTGGCAACACCATGGGCCCCAATCTCGCGATCGCATTCCTTCACGGCGTCGGCCGCACCCAACTCGGCTATTCCGCCCCGCTCGCCCGCGCCCTCACGGAGCGCTTTGCCCGGAGCATCGGCGCCGCGGCGGCGGACCCCGCCGCGGTGCTGGTCTTCGAAGAGGTGAACTGGAGCAGCGTGCTCCAGCCCGCCGAGGACCGGCTGTGGCAGCGCCTTCAGAAGGCGCCCGCGCCGCTCCGATACCAGCGGCTCCGCCACTTCATGCTCGACTTCGCGGCCGATGCGGTCGCCTATCAGCCGACCCACACCGACCGCTCGGCGTATGACGCGATTCACGCGGAAGTGGCCGCGGCGCTGGGTCGCCTGGCCGCCCGCGCGGGGGAGCGCGCGCCGCTCTGCATCGTCGCGCACAGCCTCGGCACCGTGATCGCGAGCAACTATCTCTACGACTTGATGAAGAACGGCCGGAGCTTCATCGCGCCGGAAGTGCTCGCGCGGATCGGCCCGGCGCCGCTCGAGCGGGGCGAGACGGTGGCCCTCTTCGCCACGATGGGGAGCCCGCTCGCGCTCTGGAGCCTTCGCTATCCGGGCTTCGGCGTTCCCATCTCCATGCCGCCGCCGGCGCTAGCGCGTCATCATCCCGCCGTGCGCGCGCGATGGCTGAATTTCTACGATCCCGACGATGTCCTGGGTTATCCGCTCCGGCCGCTGAGCCGGCTTTACGCCGCCTCGGTCACCGAGGACCGGCCCGTGAACGTGGGCAACTGGCTCACCCGCTGGAATCCGCTCGCGCACAAGGGCTACTGGGGCGACGCCAAGGTCGCCGACCAGGTCGCCTCCCAGCTCGCGGATATCTGGCGGAGGAGCAGCTCGATCCAACTCGTGCCCAAGCGCCGCGATGCCCCCCGCCGCCGCGCGGCCACAGGCCGCAAGGCAGCGGGAGCGCGATAAGACCTACTCCCGCGCCACCCTCCTGGCCTTCTCCTTGCTCTAATTTCTGCGTTTCAGCGCCGCAGGGAGCGGCGCGACTCGTAGGGAGGGACGCACCATGAGAGGGAGAAGGCTGTTTCTCGGACTCCTGATCGCCGGGATCTCGCTGATCAGCTACTACTCGCTGCGGCAGCAGAATTCGGTGACCGGCGAGTCGCAGCACATCTCGATGAACGTGGACCAGGAAGTGGCGCTGGGGCTGGAAGCGGCGCCTCAGATGGCGCAGGAGATGGGCGGGCTCGACCCCGACGAGGAAGTGCAACGGGTCGTGAGCCAGGTGGGGGAGCGAGTCGCGCGCCAGAGCGACGCGCACGGAACTCCGTATCAGTTTGCCTTCCACGTCCTCGCCGACCAGCAGACCGTGAACGCCTTCGCCCTTCCGGGTGGCCCCGTCTTCATCACGCGCGGGCTTCTCTCGCGTCTCACGAACGAGGCGCAGCTTGCCGGGGTGCTGGGGCACGAAGTGGGACACGTGGTGGGACGACACACCGCCGAGCAGATGGCGAAGAGCCAGCTCGCGCAGGGATTGATCGGGGCGGCGGGCGTCGCGGGATCGGACGATAACGGGAACGGGCAGCACGCGGCGCAGCTCGCGGCCTTCGCCGCACAGGTCGTGCAGCTAAAGTACGGACGCCAGCACGAGATTCAGGCCGACACGCTGGGAGTGCGCTTCATGTCGCAGGCCGGGTACGACCCGCGCGCGCTTCTCGACGTGATGCGGATTCTGAGCGAGGCCTCAGGCCCCGGCCGGGGTCCTGAGTTCCTGAGCACCCACCCTGATCCCGGAAACCGGCGCGAGGTGATCGCCGACGCGATCCAGCGTCACTTCCCGAACGGCGTCCCTCCGGGGCTCACCCTGGGCGCGCGATTCGCGTCAGCGCCCTGACAAACCCTGGCGGCTGGCGCTAAAGCCCTGGCGGCTCGCGCTGGCCGCGGCGGGCATCTGAAGCGTGTTCTGCCGCGCCCCCGCGGCGCCATTCTGCCCGGAGCTCGAGCCGCCGATTCCCGCGGTGCCCAAGGTATAGCTGTTGCCGCTCTGGGCGAGGGTGGAGGTCTCGTCCCACGCGATTCCGACCGTGGGGCCGCCTCCGCCGCCGCCGCCGTGGCCGCCGCGCCCTCCGGCACCGCCGGCCCCTCCTGTGCCGCCGGCGCCCACAGTGCTGCGGCACTCCCGGGCCTCCACCCCTCCGGGCCCGCCCAGTCCCCCGGTGCCCCCGCTACCGCCGGCTCCGCCCGCTCCACCCAGGCCCGTCCGCAGGCTGCAGTCACGCACGTCGATGTTCGTGCTGGCGAAGACCGCGACGGCGAACGATCCGCCGCCACCGCCGCCGCCCGGGCCGCGCTCGCCGGGCCCGCCCCCGCTCCCGCCGCCGCCGCCGCCGTTTCCCGACCCCCCATTATCGCCAATGTTGCCGCTCGAGCCTCCGCCTCCGCCTCCGCCGCTTCCCCCGGCTCCGGCGGCGCCGTCCCCCCCTGATGCGGGGGCATAGCCCGAGGCCGCGAGAGCGCCGAACGTCGGCCCACCGGCGCCGTTCGCCCCCGGCTGGCCGTTGGCGCCCGCCCCACCGGTCTCGCCATTGTGGTTCCGCAGGGTGATCAGACCGCCCTCGCCGCCCTGGCCGCCCCCCGGTCCCGAGCCGTCGCCTCCCGGCGCGCCGGTGTACCCGGTCAGAGCGGTGCCACCGGTCCCCCCCGCGCCACCGGCGAAGCCCGCGCCATCAGCGCCCGCGCCGCCGGCGCCGGTGGCCAGCGAGTCCAGGCAGGTGCCGGCGGAGCCGTCCCCGCCGGCCACGCCCGGGGTGCCTGCCGCGCCGTTCTGGGCGTCGACCCCCGCGGCCCCGTTTCCCGCCTGAAGCACGCACTGACGCACCGTGATGTCACGGCAGCCGCGCAGGAGGACGGCATAGGAGCTTCCGCCGGGCGTCGTGGCGTTGGCGCTCTGGACGGTGAGCCCGTCCACGCGGACGTCGGTGACGCCGGAGCCGGTCATGGCCGCGGGTCCGCCGGCCAGGACGGTGGGATTGGAGGCCGGGTCGCGGGTCGCGAAGTGCTCGTCGAAGCCGCCGTAGAGGCTCACGCCCGACGCGAGCGCGAACTCGGATTGGGAGTAAGTGCCCCGGGAGAGATAGACGTCACCCCCGGCAGCGGACGCGGCCGCGATCGCGGCCGCCACGGTCAAGAGCGGCGCCTCGCGCGTCCCCGGGTTGGAGTCGGACCCGGCGGGCCCCACGAAGATCCCGGCCTGCGCCTCGTTCACGAAGATGCGCACCGCGTCGGGAGCGCTCGATGAGATGCCGTCGCTCACGACCAGGGAGAAATCGATGGTGGCGGGCTCGGACGGGGCGGTGAAGCTGGGCGTGGGTCCTGTCAGGTAGCCCACGCCGCCGGTCACGTCCGGACCCGCGGCCTGATTCCACCGGTAGGAGAGCTCTTTCCCGTCCGGGTCGGCGCTGGCGGTGCCGTCGAGGACCACCGTCTGTCCGAAGCCGACGCCCTGGTCGGGCCCTGCGTTCGCCACGGGCGCCTGACCTTGGGTGGTGAATGTCCACGAGTACGAGGACGGGAGGGGGTTTCCGGCGCGATCGTGGATCCCGGTCGTGAGGGTCGCTGTGTACGTCACCTCGCCGGACAGGGGGGCCGATGGCGCGAAGCTCACGGTGGAGCCCGAGACGGTGACGACGCCCGCGACCGGGGCCGACCCCTGTAGCTGGAACGTCGACGTGGTCGCGGTGCTCTCGGCGACCGGCTCGCTGAAGAGCGCGCTCACGACCGTGGCCCGGTCAACGCCGCTCGCGTGATCGCCCGGGCTCACCTGGCTGACGCTTGGGGGAATCGAATCGCGGCCCGAGGGCGGCGGCGGGCCTCCTCCGCCGGGCGGATTCACGTCCGGCTCGGTGAACTGCTTTTCCGAGCACGAGAAAACCGCGAGGGCGAGGAGGGGAAGCAGGACAGCGAGGCGCCACGATTTCGGGGTCATTCGGAACCTTCGATCTATTCGAAAGCTTCCCGGAGGAAGCGGTGCGCCGGTCACGTCAGGCCAGCCCGAAAAGTGTGCCTTGCCGTGCGGGGTCCGTCAAGCGGGGTGCAATCGGCGGTTCGCTTCGGCTAGGCTACAACGATGCCCCCCTCCTCCAAGGTCGTCGTCGTGATGCCCGCGTACAACGCCGAAGCCACGCTTCGGAAGACCTACGACGAGGTGATGGCCCAGGGCGTGGTCGACCTGGTGATCGTGGTGGACGACCAGAGCCGCGATCGAACCGTGGACGTGGCGCGCGGGTTGCCCGGAGTCCAGGTCGTGGTCCACGAGCGGAACCTGGGCTATGGCGGAAACCAGAAGACCTGCTACCGCGCGGCGTTGAACGCGGGAGGGGACATCGTCATCATGGTCCACCCCGACTATCAGTACACGCCCAAGCTGATCCCCGCGATGGTCTCCCTGATCCGGTCGGGCCTCTACGACTGCGTGGTCGCGTCGCGCATCCTCGGCGGGTACGCGATGAAGGGGGGGATGCCTCTCTGGCGCTACGTGGCCAACCGAGGGCTCACCCTGGTCGAGAACTTCTTCCTCGGCGCGAAGCTTTCCGAGTACCACAGCGGCTACCGCGCCTTCTCCCGCCGAATTCTAGAGTCGCTGCCGCTGGATCAGAACTCCGACGACTTCGTCTTCGACAATCAGATGCTGGCGCAGGTCATCTGGTCCGGATACATGGTGGCCGAGGTGAGCTGCCCCACCCGATACGCCGCCGACGCGTCGTCCATCAACTTCGCGCGGAGCGTGCGGTACGGGTTCGGGTGCCTGGGCACGGCGCTGGAGTTCGCGCTGGCGCGGCGGGGGCTCGCGCGTTCGCCGCATTTCCCGCACGACTTGCGCGGACAGGCGCGCGGCGCCAGCGGAGCGCCGGATATCGTTCCCCGGTGACCCGAAACCGACCCAGGCGGACCTCGACGAAGCAGCCCCGGAAGGGGCGCACGCCCG
>JANLXD010000401.1:0-3907 GCA_031364935.1 Candidatus Eiseniibacteriota bacterium | reverse complement strand
GCGGGCGGCGGAGGCGGCGGTGCTTCTTCGTCCGCGTTGGTGCGCGGTACGATGTCCCCTTCTTCGACCGGATGCTGCTGAGCGGTAACGTTCTGCGCGGCGCCGTCACCCTGGTACTGAAGCTGAACCTGCACGCGCACGCGCTTCGGCGTGCGGAGCGAATAGCCGTTATCGAGCAGGAGGACGACCGGGACGCCGACCGGGATGTCCTGATCGAGGTGAATCGTGCGCTGGCGGTTGGAGGACCACAGCGGCCCAGCCTGGCGGCCGCCGCGGCGCTTCAGCCAGTTCATGTAGTCGGACGCGCGGAAGAGCCGGACGATGAGGTCCCGGCGTCCGCCGACTACGTTCACGTCGCCCAAGATGTGCACGGCCTTGGCTCCGCCGCTCGCGGTGACGGGCAGGTCGAGCGCGAAGAATTCGGCTGGCTCGACGAAGTAGGTCGAATCGATGACCTCGGCGACGAAACGGCCGGGAGGAAGCGCCGACCCCACAGCGGGCTCACCGGAAGTGTCGGGCTCGTCCGAGAGCGGGGGCGACTCGATCACGGGAGTCACGGGCGTGTCGGTCCACGACGGATCGGCTGCCGGCGGAGGAGGAGGCACGCTGTCGGCGGCGCGGCTGGGAGCTGCGACCCAGAAAGCGGCACTGATCACGACTGCCGCCGCGATCGCTGCCGTTCCTGCTGACCAAGCCCCTCTTTCGATTCGTCCGTTCATCGCCACTCCTCTCCTGCGCCCCTCATGAGCGGCGCTTCACTACTCCTGCCCCTGCGGCTCGTACTCGCGAAAGAGGCGGCCATAGCCGCTCTTCATCACGTCGCGCTTCCGCTTGGTCCCCACGAACCGGTACCAGTAGCCGTCGTGGTAGAGACGCGACGCGAAGTACGACCACGGCACCAGCGGGCTCTGGAGCAGAAACTTCTCCAGCGGCTTCAGGGGGCCGTGGTAGATCAGCTTCTGCCCCTTCGACGCGAACGTGTTCTCGTTCCGTGAGTAGCCCAGATTCACGCCGCTCACGTCGTCACCCACCAGCTCGATGCAGCGCGGATCGCCGTTTCCCAGCTTGGCGTCGTTCGCGAGGCGGATGAACTTGATCGTCATCGGATCAAAGCCCATCAGCTTCGCGGCCACCGCGTCGATCGCCACCTGATCACGCGAGGCGAGCATGAGATTCGTCACCCGGAGCCGCATCGCGCGCGGTCCGGGGCCGTCCCCCGAGATCGTGCCGTCCATGACGGCGAAGATGCCCGGGTGGATCTCCTTCTGGATGGTGAGCAGGTCCACGAGCGTCTCGTGGATCACGCTGTGCGTCCAGTGCCGCTTCAGGTGCAGCAGCCCGCCGAACGCGTTCTTCATCGCCCCCGTCATCTCCGTGAAGACGTGGGTCTTCAGGGTCGGCAGGTGGACGATGTTCGCGCCGATCAGGCTTTTCGGGATCATGAGCCCGTCGGGATACACATCGTTCAAGACGAGCATCTTGCCTTTGGGCTCGTAACGAATCCAATCGGCCTCCGACTCCTTGTCATTGAGCCAAATCGAGCGGATCCCGTAATGTTCTAACACCGGTTCCAGCTTATTGTTCCGTACGCCTACGTGGGGGTCCACGACCACGGTCGAGTTCTGGGCGGCCAGGATCCGCTTTGGGTCGAACCCGGCTGCCATCAACCCCTTGATCACGCCCTCGAGCTGCCAGGGGCTGGTGGAGCAGGCGGGGTAGTAGACATGCCAGGAGATGTTCACCTTGAGGAGCGTGGTCGCTTCAGGCTTGAGCTCGGCCCGCATGTCGGCCAATTCCATCAGCCGGCCAAAGTCCTGGACGGCGGTCTCCGGAGACGTTTTCAAGACGGCGACTTTCGACTTCAAGCGACTCCCTTTCCATCTTTCGGATGCAGCACCGAGTTGGCGATGACGATCCGCTGGATCTCGGACGTCCCTTCGTACAGCTCCGTCACCTTCGCGTCCCGGTAGTAGCGTTCCACCGGGAACTCCTTCGTGTAGCCGTAGCCACCGTGGATCTGCACCGCCTTGTCCGCGCAGTGCCGGGCCGCGGCCGAGGCGGTCAGCTTGGCCATCGAGGATTCGGGGCCGTGCGACAGCCCCTGATCCTTGAGCCACGCCGCGCGCTGCGTGAGGAGCCGCGCCCCGTCGATCTCGGCCTTCATGTCGGCGACCATCCACTGGATCGCCTGGAACTCGGCGATCGTCTTTCCGAACTGGACGCGCTCGCGCGCGTAGCGCACCGCGGCATCCAGCGACGCCTGCGCGATCCCCAGCGCCTGGGCGGCGACGCCGATGCGCCCGCCGTCCAGCGACTGCATGGCCACTCGAAAGCCATACCCCTCTTCCGAGAGGCGGTTCTCGGCGGGCACGCAGCACTCCTCGAAATCGAGCTCCACGGTGTCGGAGCCCAGGATGCCCATCTTCTGGATCTCCTTTCCGATCCGGAGCCCGGGAGATTTCCGCTCCACCAAAAACGACGTGATACCCCGGTGCTTCGATGCCTGGCTGGTTCGCGCCATCACCAGGAATACGTCCGCGTATTTCCCGTTCGTGACGAACGTCTTGTGCCCGTTCAGGACGTAGCAGTTTTCCTTCCGCTCGGCGCGCGTGATGAGCGCGGCCGAGTCCGAGCCCGACCCCGGCTCCGTGAGCGCGAAGGCCCCCAGGTACTGCTTGGCCAGAAGCGGCAGCCACTTCTCGCGCTGCGCGTCGCTGCCGAACGTCTGGATCGGGCCGGCCGTGACGGAGTTGTGGACCGAAACGGTGATCGCGACGGCTGCCGACGCGCGCGCCAGCTCCTCCAGGATGAGCGCGTAGGAGACGTAGTCCACCGCGGCGCCGCCGAACTTTTCGGGGATGAGGAGCGCGAAATACCCGCCATCGCGGAGCGCCTTCCGGAGCACCTCGGGGATCGCCGCCGTCTCCTCGATCTCCCGCGCGCGAGGAACGATCTCGGCGTCGGCGAATTCCCGCGCGCCCGCGCGCAGCATCTCCTGCTCTTCGGTCGGGTGGAAATTCATTAGCGGGGGCGGGCCCGGCGGCTACGACGCGTAGTCGTAAAACCCCCGTCCCGTCTTTCGCCCCAGGCGTCCGGCGGCGACCATCGTGCGGAGGAGCGGACACGGACGGTACTTGCTGTCGCCGAAGCCACGGTGCAGCACCTCCATGATGTCCAGGCAGACGTCGATGCCGATCAGGTCGGCCAGCGCGAGCGGCCCCATCGGATGATTCATGCCCAGCTTCATCACCGTGTCGATCGCCTCGCGGTCCGCCACGCCCTCCATCAGCGCGAACGCCGCCTCGTTGATCATGGGGAGGAGCACGCGGTTGGAGACGAAGCCGGGGCGGTCTGCGACCACCACCGGCGTCTTCCCCAGCGCGCGCGCCAGCTCCACGGTCTCGGCGACGGTGGCCTCGCTGGTCTCCAGGCCGCGCACCACTTCCACCAGCGGCATCAAGGGCACGGGATTCATGAAGTGCATGCCGACGAAGCGCGCGGGGCGGCCGGTGCCGGCCGCCAGCTCGGTGATGGAAATGGAGGAAGTGTTGGTGGCGAGGACGGCAGCCGGCGGAATCAGCCCGTCCAGCATCCGGAAGACCTCGCGCTTGATCTCGATCTTCTCGGGGACGGCTTCGATCGCCATCGCGCAGTCGGCGAGCGGGAAGGATTGGGGATCAGTCGCGATCCGGGCGAGCGTCTCGTCGCGGGCGCCCGCCTCCAGCTTCCCCTTCTCCACCAGCTTCGCCAGGCTCTTCCCGATCGCGCCCAGGCCGCGCTGGAGCGCCGCCGCGTCCGCCTCGATCAAGAGCACGCGCCGCCCCGAGGTCGCGAAGGCCTGGGCGATCCCGTTCCCCATGGTGCCCGCCCCCACCACGACCACGGGTCGGGCTGCCGCCGTGGGGCC
>JANLXD010000397.1:0-5949 GCA_031364935.1 Candidatus Eiseniibacteriota bacterium | reverse complement strand
GCCGTGGCCATGACCTGCTCGTCCAGGAGCGACGCGTTGTCGTCGTCGACACTGGTGCGGCGCTCGGAGTAGACGACGCCTCGCTCGCTCTCCACCACCGTCGAGTCGAAGGAAAGGCAGCAGATCCGGTCGGACTCCAGCTGAAAGATCAGCTCGAGCGCCGAGCGGGGAAACCAGTCCTGGTAGACGGTCACGTCGTTGGAGGTGTAGGCGTTGTTCGATCCCCCGTTCTCCTCCATGACCCGGTCGAAATCTCCCGGGGGATGATGGGCCGAGCCGTTGAACATCATGTGCTCGAAGAAGTGCGAGAGACCGGTGATTCCGGGCCGCTCGTTCCGGCTCCCGACGTGGAACCAGTTGTAGAGCGCGACGTTCGAGATGTCGTGATCCGGCCAGACGATGATCTGGAGTCCGTTCTTCAGCGTCCGGGTTTCGATCTCGTGCGGGATGGCCCCGGTGCCCGGCGTGCGTTCGCGCTTCACCTTTTCCCGCGGCTGGGCGCCGCCCGTCACGGGGGCGGACAGCAGGGCCGTGGCGAGAACGACCGCGAGACCGGCGAACCGGACCACGGCTCCAAATCGAGGCATCATGAAGGTCTCCGGGTTGTTGGAACCGCGCCGGGCTCTGGATCGTACCGGGGGGACGTACCGGTTCCTGAGTCTAGTCGTCCTGGCGTATTCTTTGGAGACGGAAACACCGCCATCGGTTGGGAACGTCGGGAAGGAGAGAGCACATGCCGACCATGCACGAAATCGACTACGAGATCAAAGGGGACGACATGCAGTTCGTCCGGATCCAGCTCGATCCGGGCGAAGCGGTCGTGGCCGAAGCGGGCGCGATGATGTACCTGGAGGACGGAATCCAGATGGATACCGTCTTCGGGGACGGCTCGCAGCAAACCCAGGGATTCATGGGCTCGCTCATGGGAGCGGGCAAGCGCCTGCTCACCGGCGAGTCGCTCTTCATGACGGTCTTCCATAACGAGTCGCGCGAGAAGCGCTGGGCCGCTTTTGCCGCTCCCTATCCCGGAAAGATCCAGGCGATGAACCTCGCCCAGCTCGGCGGGGAGATCATCGCGCAGAAGGACTCGTTCCTGGCGGCCGCGAAAGGCGTGAGCATCGGCATCGCGTTCCAGCGCCGCTTCGGCGTCGGGCTTTTCGGCGGCGAGGGGTTCATCATGCAGACGCTCGAGGGCGACGGGTGGGTTTTCGTCAACGCGGGCGGAACTCTGGAGGAGCGCACGCTGGCCCCGGGCGAAACGCTTCGCGTGGACACCGGCTGCCTCGTCGCGGTACAGCCCACGGTCAAGTACGACATCCAGTTCGTGGGCAAGCTGAAGAGCGCGCTCTTCGGCGGCGAGGGACTCTTCTTCGCCACGCTGACTGGGCCCGGGCGGGTGTGGCTTCAGTCGCTCCCCTTCAGCCGCCTCGCAAGCCGTATCTACGCCGCCGCGCCGCAGACAGGCGGACGGCGCCGCGAGGAAGGCTCGATCCTGGGTGGATTGGGCAACCTGCTCGACGGGGACGGTCGTTAGCGGTCGGACGCTATCAGCGGTCGTGAATGAAGCCCCGGGCGGTCCCCCGGGGCTTCTTATTTGCGGCGGAAAAGCGAGAGGATGAGCGTGACGACCACGCGGTACCAGAAGCGGCACGACGCGGGCGACGGCGAGGACGAGTAAGAGCCCCTACGACCCCGTCTCGCGGCCCATCTCCATACCCCTCTTGCCCACCATCCCCACGCGCCCCCGGAAGTGGCGGTAGACGACTACCTGATAGATCACGGCCAGCGCCATTCCGATGGTCCACCACACGAGACCGATCCGTAGCCCCGACTCTCCGGCCGCCGCGTTCGTCACCGTGAGCCCCCGCTCCGCGACCGTGCTCGCCGGTAGGACGTACGGGTAGAGCCCGAACGCGGCGCTCGCGAGCATCCCGGTCAGGTAGGCGGTGGACGCGAGGAAGGCGCGCGCGTCCGCGCGACGCGCGATAAACCAGGGCACGCCCATCAGCCCGGCCAGCGCCAGAAGCGGCAGGAGCGTGCCCCACGGCCAGCGCGCCAGGTTCGCGGGCACCTGCGGCTGGAGGCGCATTGTGAAGAGCGTGATCAGGCCGGTGAGGCTGAGCACCCACCACCAGACGCGCGCCACGATGGCCCGCGCGCGCCCGGCCACGGGCTCCGGCGTCTTGAGCGCCACCCACAGGCCGCCGTGCATGGTGAGCGCCGCGAGGGAGCAGAGGCCGACCATCACCGTGTACCAGTCGAGGATCCCGGTCCCCGGCTTGAAGTCGGTCCAGAGCGGCTCGAAGAAACGCCCCGCGGAATCGATCGGAACGCCGCGCATCACGTTGCCCAGTGCCGCGCCGAGCACCACGGCGAGCAGGGAGCTCGACCCCGCGAAGATCACGTCCCAGAACGGGGTCCAGACGGGACTGTCGATGTGGTTTCGGAACTCGATGGCGAGGCCGCGGAGGATCAGGAGCCAGAGGACCAGCATGAGCGGCAGATAGAAGCCGCTGAACGCCGTGGCATAGAGCGCGGGGAACGCGAAGTAGAGGGTCCCGCCCGCGGCAATCAGCCACACCTCGTTCCCGTCCCAGACGGGGCCGATCGTGCCGAGGATGGCGCGGCGTTCTTCCCGGGTCTTTCCCGCGAAGAAGTGGACCGCCCCCACACCCAGGTCGAATCCGTCCAGGATCACATAGCCGACGATCATGGCCGCGACGAGGCAGAACCAGAGTGTGGGCATGTCGCTCATGGGGACGTGGCCGACGTGTGCGTCGTCGCCGGGGCGTGGGAGCCGGGACCGTGGTCGATCTCACGGCGGACGAGAAAGAGAAACAGGATCGCGAGGACCGTGTAGAGCCCCATGAATCCGATCAGCGTGAAGAGCCCATTGCCGGCCGACACGTTCTTCGACGCGCCGTCCGCGGTTCGGTAGAGTCCGTAGACCAGCCACGGCTGCCGCCCGACCTCGGCCGTGATCCACCCCGCCGTGTTCGCGATGTACGGGAAGGGCACGGCGAGCATCAGGATCCAGAGCATCCACTTGCTCTGGTAGAGCGCACCCCGCGCCCAGAGGATCGCGGCCGTCACGAGAATCAGGATGAAGAAGGTGCCGAGCCCCACCATGATCCGGTAGGAGTAGTAGAGGAGCGGGATGTTGTCAGGCCACTGGTCGCGCGGGAAGTCGTTCAGTCCGCGGACCTCGTGCATCCACCGCTTGTACGTGAGGAAGCTGAGGAGCCGCGGGACCACGATCGGGTTGTCCAGCTTCTGGCGCGCCATGTCCGGCTGTCCGATGATGGCGAGCGGGGCCCCGCGCTCGGTGTTGAAGAGCCCTTCCATCGCGGCCAGGGTGGCCGGCTGGTGCCGGGCGACCATCTGTCCCTGCATGTCCCCCGTCGGGTAGAGCTGGATGATCGAGGCGATGGCTCCGACGAGCACGGCGACGCGCACGAAGAGGCGCCCCATATCCTCGTGGCGCCTCGTGAGCAGATAGTAGGAGCCCACGCCGGCCATCACGAAGCACGCCGTGAGCACCGCCCCGTTCATGTTGTGCCAGTACTGCCAGATCCCCCACGGATTCAGAAGCAGTGCCCAGAAGCTCTTGAGCACGACCGCTCCGCCCGGGAGAACCTCGTGGCCGACGGGATGCTGCATCCAGGCGTCGGTGGCGATGATGAAGAAACCGGAGAGCCAGGCGCCCAGGAAGACGAGGAACGCCGCGAGCCAGTGGCCCACGCGGCCCAGGCGGCGCTCGCCGAAGAGGAAGAGGCCGAGGAACGACGACTCGAGGAAGAAGGAGTAGACGCCTTCCATGGCGAGCGTCTGGCCGATCACCCCGCCCGCCATCTTCGAGAACTCCGCCCAGTTCGTCCCGAACTGGAACTCCATCGGGATGCCCGTGACGACGCCCATGGTGAAGTTGATGCCGAAGATCTTCGCCCAGAAGCGCGCGGCGTCGTTGTAGCGCGGGTCTCCGCTCTTCAGATACCACGACTTCAAGATCAGGATGAGGAGCGCGAGCCCCATCGTGAGCTGGGGGAATAGATAGTGGAACGTGATGGTGAAGGCGAAGTGGAGGCGGTGTACCGCCAGCGCGTCGTCCATGACGGCGCGCAGTATACGCGCTCGCTAGCCGATGGCTCCCTTCTTTCCGACCAGCCGCCGCAGCAGCCCGGTCTGGCCGACGTGATAGGCCTCATGGAAGTGGAGGAAGGTGATCCACTCCCCCACGCTCTGCTTGGCGTCGTGCGGCTTCGCGAGATCCGCTTCGGTCACGCTGTCCAGGGCGCCCTGGATCTTCTCCTGGGACCGGTCCAGGTCCTGGACCAGCTTGGTGAGGGGCTTCCCCTCGCCGGGACCGGTGATCGGCGCGCTGCCCCGCTTGTAGCGCGTGGCTTCGTCGGGCGTCCAGTGAAGCTCGCGCCCCAGCGCGTGAAGCACGCCGTTTCGCGAGGCCACGATGTGCCCCACGGTCCAGTTGAGGCAGTTGCCGCCGGGCTCGGGCTGGCGGACGGCTTCGTCGTCCGTCACGCCCGCGATGTTCACGTGGAGAGCTTGGTGGCTGATTCCGTACAGGCGCTTCAAGTCGGCAGGGGTCATCGGTGCGTCTCCTTTCCTTCGGTGGCGGCGGCGATGGAGTCCATCACCGCCTGGAATCCCTGGATGTCCCGAGGATCGGTTCCCGCCCGGATACTACATCTGCTATTCTTCTTGGCCCAATGATCGCCATCGAACGCCGCGCGGATCGCCGCGCCATCGCCATCATCGCCCACGTGGACCACGGCAAGACGACGCTCGTGGACGCCCTCTTGAAGCAGTCCGGGACGTTCCGCGCCGGCCAGCACGTCGAGGACTGCGTCATGGACTCCGGCGACCTGGAGCGCGAGCGCGGCATCACCATCCTCGCCAAGAACACCGCGATCCGCTACCGGGACACCGTGATCAACATCGTCGACACCCCCGGGCACCGCGATTTCGGCTCGGAGGTGGAGCGGATCCTCACCATGGTCGAGGGTGTGCTGCTTCTGGTGGACGCCTCCGAGGGTCCCCTGCCCCAGACCCGCTTCGTCCTCAAGAAGGCGCTCGAGTCGGGGAAACGGCCGATCGTGCTGATCAACAAGATCGACCGGTCGGACGCGCGGACGCTGGAGGTGGAGGAAGAGATCCACGACCTCTTCCTGTCCCTCGCGACGCTAGACGACCACCTGGACTTCCCGGTGCTCTACGGATCGGGCCGGCTGGGTTACGCCTCGCCTTCGCCCGAAGCCACTTCCGGGGATCTCAGGCCGCTGCTGGACGCGATCATGGAGCACGTTCCCGCCCCCGCGATCGGCAACACCCCCTTCAAGCTCATCGTGGCCAACATCGACTATTCCGACTACTTCGGGCGGCTCGCGGTGGGGCGCATCCATTCGGGCCGGATTACGCGGTCCGCCGAGATGGCCGCGGTGCGGCCCGACGGCGAGATCGTGCAGAAGGGTCGTATCGGGAAGATTTACCTGTTCGAGGGGATCGAGCGGGTGGAAGTGGCCGAGGCGACAGCGGGCGACATCGTGGTGCTCTCCGGATTCCCCGCGATCGAGATCGGGCAGACGATTCTGGATATCGAGGATCCCACGCCCCTCACCGGGATCCCCGTGGACGAGCCGACGCTCTCCATGGAGTTCCGGGTGAACGACTCTCCCTTCTCCGGACGCTCCGGCAAGTACATGACGAGCCGCCATATCCTGGAGCGGTTGGAGCGCGAGCTGGAGCGGAACGTCGGGTTGCGCATGGAGCGCTCCGAGGACGCCGACTCCTTCATGGTGCTGGGACGCGGAGAGCTGTCGCTCGCCATCCTGGCCGAGACGATGCGCCGGGAAGGGTTCGAGTTCGCGCTGGGGAGACCTCAAGTAATCTTCCACACCGACGAGAAGGGCCACACGCTGGAGCCGTACGAGGAGC
>JANLXD010000393.1:0-4728 GCA_031364935.1 Candidatus Eiseniibacteriota bacterium | reverse complement strand
GTGGCTCGCCGCCTTATCGACTGCTCCCCGGCCAGGTGCAGCACGCTCTCTATCACGCGGGGCAGATCGCGGTGTTGAAGAAGGGGTGAAAAGGGGCCGGGGGGCCCGCCGACTCGGGCGCTGAAAACTGCATAAGCCCTTGATTCCGAAGCATTTTCCTGCTATAGTGTGTCCATGCGTCCGGCCATGGACGTGGCGATTCCCGCGCGCTCAGCCACTCCGTCCGCTTCCCTCGCGCCTATCCTCCACTGGATCTTCCGGTTGGCCTTTTTCATGGAGTTCGTCGGGCATGGCGCGTTCGGCGTCATGGGGGGAAAGGCAGGGTGGGTGCCCTACTTCGGTGTCGTCGGAATCGGCGAGCCGGCGGCCTGGCGGCTCATGCCCCTGATCGGCTTTGTGGACGTTTCGATGGGCATCCTGACCCTGATCCGGCCTATGCGCGCCGTTATCCTCTACGGTGCCGTCTGGGGTCTGTGGACCGCCGTCCTCCGGCCGCTCTCCGGCGAGGGGATCTGGGAAACGTTGGAGCGGGCCGGGAACTACGGCATCCCCCTGGCGTTCCTCATCTGGAGCGGCTGGCCTCGCCGAGGGTCCGAGTGGTTCCGCCGCATCGACCCCCGCGAGGCCGCGCCCGGCGCCGCCGCGCGCGTCGCCCTCGTCGTCCGGATCTCGCTCGCCCTTCTCCTGATCGGCCATGGCGGATACGGGGTCTTCATGCACAAGGAGATGCTGGCCAGACAATGGGCGACGGTCGGAGTGCACGCGCTTCCCCTCGGCGGAATTCCCATCGTGCCCGCGGCAGGGTGGCTCGACATCGCGCTGGGACTCGCCGTGCTGGCCTACCCGGTGGGGTGGCTTCTCGCTCTGATCGCGGTCTGGAAGGTGGCGTGCGAGCTTCTGTATCCCATCTCCGGCGCGCCGATCTGGGAGTTCGTGGAGCGCGGCGGGAGCTATGCCGCGCCGCTTCTCCTTCTGACGCTGAACGCCATGCGACGGGCTCCGAACACCGCCCCCGCCGTCGAGATACCGGCGGAGTCCGCTCCGGCGTGAAGCAGCTTGCCGCACTGGGATTCGTCGCTCTCCTTCTCGCGCTCGCTTCCGTAGCCGCCGCGGGCACCAGGACCTCCTCCTGCACCGGGACCGTCATCACCGTGGCCGCCGATTCCGTGGGGATGAATCGGGAGGCGGCGCACATAGACTCGACTGGCGTTGCGGGCTCCGCCACTGGCGCTCCAGGCTCCGCCCCCGCCAAGGTTGCCTCCAGATATTCTCCGCCCGATTCCGCGCTGATCTCCGCTCTGACGCGCGGAGGGTACGTGCTCGTGTTCCGGCACGCGAAGACCGACTGGGCCCAGCGCGACGCCGACATGATCAATTTCGCCGACCGTGCGGCGCAGAGAAATCTGAGCGAGCAGGGGCGGCAGGAGTCGGTCGAGACAGGTAAGGCGCTCGCCGAGCTCCACATTCCCGTGGGAACCGTGATGGCGAGCCCCATGTGGCGCTGCCGCGATACCGCGACGCTCGTTTTCGGACACGCCGACACCACCATCAATCTATTCCAGAAGGGACGCGAGAGCCGCGAAGCCCGGCTCCGCATGCTGAGCACGTCGCCCGCTCCAGGCACCAACACCGTGCTGGTTACCCATCAGGACGTTCTCCTCCCGATCATGAAGCTCCGCCGGGACGAGCTGGGGGAGGGCGAGGCGCTGATCGTGAAACCCTTGGGCCGCGGCCGTTTCGAAGTCCTCGCACAGGCCGCCCCCGCCGACTGGATTCGATTCCTCCACTCCCGTAAGCTCTAGCACGGGGCCGGATAGGCCCCTAAACAACACCCTCCATTTCGCCGATCTTTCTCACGCGCCCTCGCTTTGGCGGAGCGCACCCTGATTTCATCCGAGGAACCGACGAACATGAACGCCGACCACGTGATCGCCCGGTTGGACCAGCTTGCCCGCGAGGACGCTCCGCTCGAGACCCTTCTCGAAGAGGCCGTGCGCGGCCTTCACGAGATCGACGCCCGCTTCCACTGGACCGGGATCTACGAGCTGTTCGAAGACCACATGCTCCGGCTGGGTCCGTTCGTCGGGGCCCCGACCGACCACGTCTTCATCGGTGTCGGGAACGGAGTCTGCGGGACCGCGGTCGCCGAGCGCCGCAACATGAACGTCCCCGACGTGCGCGAGATCACGAATTACCTCGCCTGCAGCACCGAGACCCGCTCCGAGCTGGTCGTCCTGATCCGCGAGGGGGAGACGATCTTCGGCCAGATCGATATCGACAGCCACCGCGTGGCGGCATTCGACGAGGAGGCGGTGGTCCAGGTGCAGCGCGTGGCCGACTGGCTCGCGCGGGCCTACGCCGCGAAAGCCGCCGCGAGGCGCGCCCCCGCATAGCCCATGGCCGACGCGACGCCTCGCAGGAACGGCGCGGGCCCGCTCGCGCGGCAGCTCGCGGCGGCGTGGGCCGAGGTGGAGCTGTCGGCGGCACTGGCGTCCGGCGCGCGCCTCCTAGCCGAGATGTCGGGTGCCCGCGTCTCCGCTCTCTTCGTGCTCACCGACGAGGGGATCGGCACCGAAGTCTGGTACCCCCAAGCGAAACCCAATGACCTCGAGCGGCGCATCCGCTTTCAGCGGGCCGCGCTCGAGGGAACCGACCCGAAGCCCCGCCCCGGCACGGCCCTGACCCGCTCGCTGCGCCTCCAGATTCCTCCCGTCGCGCCCATGCACGACCGGCCAACCGCGGCCCTCGTGTGGGTGCACGAGCCCGCTTGCGGGGCGAACGGCGCTGACGGTGTGGCGGCGGCGGCCGGAGCATCAGCGGCGTCGGATGCGGCAGCAGCGGTGGAGGCGGAAGCGGTGCTGGAGCTGCTCGCGTGGAAGGTGTCGTCGATGCGCGATGCGGCTCGCCATCACTCGCGGCAGGAGCAGTACGAGCGCTGGTTCAAGACCTTCGACGCCCAGCTTCGGATCCTCGACCGCGAGAGGCAGAAGTTCGCTGCGGTCGCCAACCAGGCAGACACCTACGCCTTCGTCACCGACGCCTCGCGCACGATCCAGTGGGTGAACAAGGCGATGGCCTCGTGGCTCGGAGGGGAGGCGGAGAGCGGCTGGACGGGACGGGCGTGCGCCGACCTCTGCGGTCTGGTCGGCCTGAAGGCAGCCCACGAGCCGTGTGACGCATGCCCGGTGAGGCGAGCCTTCGACAGTAACGCCACCGTACACCGCGAGGTGTCCCGGACCCCCGGGGGGCGGGACCTCTATCTGACCGCCCTTCCCATCAAAGGTCCGGACGGGCGCCCCATCGAAGTCCTCGGGCAGCTCCAGGACCTCACCAACCTCGAAGTGGTCCGCCGCGCGAAGGAGCAGCTGGAGACCGTCGTCTCGGGAGCGCCGATCGTTCTCTTCGCGGTCGACCGCGACGGAATCTACACGCTCTCGGAAGGTAGAGGACTCGAGGCGGTGGGGCGCCGGCCCGGCCAGGTCGTCGGCCAATCGATTTTCGACGTCTACCGTGAGAACCCCGCCGTCTGCGACTGCATCCGCCGCGGGCTTCAGGGAGAGACCGTGACCGAGAGCATCGACGTCGGGCCGCTCTCCTTCGAAGTCTTCGCCGGGCCCCTCCGCGGGCCCGACGGCTCGATCGAGGGAGTGATCGGGGTCGCGACGAACGTCACGGAGCGCCGCCGCGCCGAGCGCGCCCTCTCCGAGAGCGAGGAGAAACTGCGCCACGCGCAGCGCCTCGAGGCGATCGGGAGTCTGGCCGGCGGAGTGGCCCACGACTTCAACAATCTGCTGACCGCGATCTTCGGCCATCTGAGTCTCCTGCGCGGAAGACTCGGGGCGGCCGCCGACCTCCACGGCGAGGTCGACGCGATCGAGCGGGCCGCGAACCGCGCCGCGACCCTCACCCGCCAGCTCCTCGCGTTCAGCCGAAAGCAGGTGCAGCAGCTCCGGATCGTCGACCTGAACACCGTTGTTCGGGAGACCGAGCCGATGCTGCGGCGCCTCATCCGCGAGGACATCGAGCTCCTGGTGCGGACCGACGCCGGGCGGCCCTGGATCCGGGTGGACGTGGGACAGATGGAGCAGGTGATCGTCAATCTCGTGGTGAACGCTTGCGACGCCATGCCGAGCGGCGGCCGCCTGACCGTTTCAACCTCCGACGGGGAAGGCTCGACTGTCGCCCTGGTCGTGCGCGACACCGGATGCGGCATGAGCGACGAGATCCGGTCGCGCGCGTTCGAGCCCTTCTTCACGACGAAGCCGGTGGGCGAAGGGACGGGCCTGGGGTTGTCGACGGTCTACGGCATCGTGAAGCAGAGCGAGGGCGAGGTGCTTCTGGAGAGCGCTCCGGACGAGGGAACGACCTTCACCCTCCATTTTCCACGGACCGAAGCGCCCGGGCTCACGGAGCCCGGGGAGCGTCACGTGGCCACGCTGGTCCCCGGCCACGAGACCATTCTCCTCGTCGAAGACGAGCCGATGGTGCGGGAGCTGTTCCGCGACGTGCTCCTGGAAGCCGGCTACACGGTTCTCGAGGCGAAGAACGGAATGGAAGCCCTGGAGATCGCGTGCCGGCACGCGGAACGGATCCACCTCATGGTGACCGACGTCGTGATGCCGGGGATGGCGGGGGGCGAGCTGGTTCGGCGCATGGCTCTGACCCGCCCCGAAGTGAAGGTGCTCTACGTTTCGGGGTACACCGACGACGTGCTCGTGCGGCGCGGAG
>JANLXD010000372.1:0-2154 GCA_031364935.1 Candidatus Eiseniibacteriota bacterium | reverse complement strand
GACGCCTAGGGCTCCAGCGCCGACGCGAAAGCCTTCATCTGACTACATGCACGGACGTCACGAACATCGAGTCGTCCGCCACGAAAGTGTTGCCCGTCGGATCGCCGTTTTCGTCGGTCTGTTCCACGAACGTGTGTATCGAGTAGCCCAGGTATCCAGAGCGCGAGTACCACACTCGCACCCACTCCCCCTCATGGACGGAATTGCCTCCCGGGTTGATGTCGAGCCGGTATGCCTGGAAGCGTCCCGCGGGGGTCTCGAGCTGTTCCACCCGATTCACCGTGACCGGCCAGGGGATATCCGTCCGGGCGCTCCAAGTCTGGCCAGGTCGCAGGGGGTAGCCGAGAAGCTGAGTCTCCGAAACGGACGCCGTGCTGGAAGTCCCGGCACCTCGCATGATGCCGCGTGCAGCCTCCCGCAACCTCTCGACCCGAGCAGCGAAACGCTCGATCGAAGCGCCTTTGCTGTGACGCGCCGCGAAAGCCGCGAGATAGAAATGAGGCGCCCCCGACTTGGTTCCGTCGGCCGCTACCCGATCTCCATCGAGGACCGGGGGCTCTTGGAGGAACGTATCAAAGGAGAAGAGGCCCTGAGTGTCTTGCCGTAGGGGAATCCACCAGGTCCCAGGGCCGTAAATGCCCTCGGGAATTTCACGGTGGACCTGCTCTTCAACCGTGTAGGCCGTGCCCTCGTAGTGCGTCGTTCCAATCAGTCGGTGAGATTCGATGAAGGCGTAGCTGTAATTGTCGAGATAGCTCCCCGGCCCGGAAATCAGCCGCAGAATTCCACCACCGGAGTACGACCACGCGTTGCCGACGGCGAGTGGATAGAAGGACCCCGACCCAAACCCAGACGCGGCGGCTACTCCGTCACGTGCGGCATCGGCTGCCGCGCTGTACTCCGTGGGAGGGCTCATGGGCGAAGGTTTCGAGCAGCCGCTTACGGTGATCAGCAAAGCCAGCGCAGAGAGAAGGAAGGTCTTGTAACCGGGGTCGGAAGTGGCGCGGGAAGAAACCATGGAGCACCCCCATATGTGGTTAACCTGCTAAGGCTAACCTGGGGGGCGTCCGAACACCTAGTACCATGTCCGAAAAGCGGTTCGAAACCTGGTCACGACGCGGAGCGCGGGGCGACGACGCGCCACCGCGCTCCGCCTCCGAAGTTACTTCACCGCTTCAACCTTGACCTCGCCGTTCACCACCTGGACGCGGGCGTTGATCCCCGCCTGGGTGAGGCGCGAGGAGATCGCGCTCGCCAGCTCCGCGTCGCTCATGGAGCCAGCGTTGGGAATCTCGGCCGTGGCGGCTTTCCCGTCCTGAGTCACATCCACGAGGAGAGACACGACCCCGTTCAAGTTCTTCTTCCGGATTTTGACGCCGAAGCCGTCCGCGATGGGTGCGCCGTCCTTGGTGAGGACCAGCTGCGGCATCGGCTCGGCCGGCGCCGACCCCGCGGGGCCCTGGTGCTGACGCTCGACCTTCAGCGTGACGTCCCGGCCGCCGCCGGGATGATCGGTCACCGAGACTTGCGCATCGGGCACGCCGGCTTCACCGAGGCGCTGCCGGATCTCGGACTCGAGCTGCGGCGCTGATTTTCCATCGACGCTGATCTGGATGATCTGGTCCCAGGCATAGGCCGCCACGGGATAGCGGACCGTCTCCCGGCGCGGGGTCACCTGCACCGACGCCGAATAGCCCTTGGCCGCCAGCTCCCGCGCGAACGCGAGCGCGGCCCCCTCGACCTTCTCACGCGAGCGCTCATTCGAGGAAGTGCGGAGCACGAATTGGGGCGCTCCCTCTTCCTGAATGGCCTCCACCGACACCGCGCCGGTGCCCAGGCGTCCCTTGAGATCCTGCGCGATCGCCCGAAGCTCCGGCTGGACGCGATCGCCGGAGAGCGTCAGGCCGACATCGTTGCCGACCGCGCGCTCGTAGGAAACCGGCACGAACAGGGCCGCGATGACAACCACCGCGCCGATGGCGACTGCCGCCATGGCGGGGCGCCTCTTGGCCGTCTGAAAAGCAGACATGATTCTCCTTCCCAATGTCACCGGCAGCCTGCGTGGTTCAGGCCGGCGCCGGCGAACGGATTGAATGGTCTCGTGCAGCGGGGGCACGTCGTGTGCGCTGACGCTCCGGAGAGCCTCGAGATCCC
>JANLXD010000368.1:0-1965 GCA_031364935.1 Candidatus Eiseniibacteriota bacterium | reverse complement strand
CATCCAGGAGCTGGCGAAGGACCAGATCCGCGAGGGTCAGGTCAAGAACATCACCGACTTCGGAGCCTTCGTCGACCTGGGCGGCATCGACGGTCTGCTGCACATCACCGACATGTCGTGGGGACGGGTCAGCCATCCCTCCGAGCTGGTCTCGATCGGCGACCGGGTCAAGGTCAAGGTCCTGTCGTTCGATCCCGAGAAGGAGCGCATCTCCCTGGGCATGAAGCAGCTCACGCCCTATCCGTGGGAGGACGTGGACAAGCGCTACACGGTGACCCAGCGGGTCAAGGGGAAGGTGGTCTCGATCACCGACTACGGCGCGTTCGTCGAGCTGGAGAAGGGGATCGAAGGCCTCATCCACATCTCCGAGATGTCCTGGACGCGGCACGTACGCCATCCATCCAAGGTCGTGGCCATCGGGGATGAGATCGAGGCGATGATCCTGAAGATCGATAAAGACAACGAGAAGATCTCGCTCGGTCTGAAGCAGATCGAGCCCGACCCGTGGCTCACGCTGGACGATCGTTTCCCCATCGGCACGAAGCTCTCCGGAAAGGTCCGCAACCTGACCAACTTCGGAGCGTTCGTGGAGATCGAGGAGGGGATCGACGGGCTCGTCCACATCAGCGACATGTCGTGGACCCGCCGCGTCGCCCATCCCAGCGAGATCTTGAAGAAGGGGGACAAGGTCGACATCGTCGTGCTCTCCATCGACAAGGACGCGCGCCGGATCAGCCTGGGGCTGAAGCAGGTGAGCGACGATCCGTGGCCGACTCTGGCCGAGCGCTATCTCCCCGACATTCTGGTGAAGGGGAACGTGGTGCGGCTGTTGGACCGCGGCGTCATCGTGGACCTGGAAGACGGACTCGAAGGCTTCATCCCGCTCTCGCAGCTGGGCGTGGATGGGTTGAAGAAGCCGTCGGACAGCTTCAAGCCGGGCGACACGCTGGATTTAAAAGTAACGCGCGTGGATACGCAGGCGCATCGGATCATCTTGAGCGCCAAGGCGTGGGTCGCCGACCAGGACCGCACGGGGCAGGAAGCCTTCCAGGAGCGGTTCAAGCCGTCTCCTTCGGCTGAAGGCGAATCGACCGAGCCGGTCTCGGAGCCGGTTCCCGAGGCGATCGACGAGGCTCCGACCGCGTAACGACGCAGACATAGCAGGGCAGGCAGAACGAAACAGGACCCGGGGGGACGCCAAGGCCCCTCGGGTTTCTTATTACCCGCGCGGCTCGCCCGGGTTGACCCGGTCTCCACCCCCGCTTATTCTGCCCCTGACTGGCGCCGGCTCACGCCCGCGTCCTTTCCCCCCAAGGAGGCCAGTGCCATGTGGTTTCTAAGGAACATGCTTTGGCTTGCCATCATGGTGCTCGTCGTCGGCTTCGCCATCCTGAACCTCCGCGAGACCGTGACCGCGATCAACCTGCCGGGCCACGTCTACCGGACGCTCCCTGTCAACGTCGCCATCTTCGCCGCGTTCGCGATCGGGATGTTCCTCGCGTTCGTGCTGGTCCTCTTCCAGGTGCTCAAGGCGCGCTCGGAAGTGGCCGCGCTGGAGCGCGAGCGGGAGGACCTGACGCACGAGCTGGAGCAGCTCCGGAACCTGCCGCTCGAGGGGCTCGAGCTGGGGACGAAAGCCGGCGGGGGCCACTGATGTTTCCGCTGTTCACCGCGGTGGCGGTCGTGGGCGCGCTCGCCGCGGTCGGGTATGCGGCGTGGCTCTTCTCGCGCGACGCCGACACCGGACCCCCGCGCGCCGAGACTCCCTACCAGCGCGGCCTGCACGCGCTCCTCGCGGGCCGCCGGGACGAGGCGCTTGAGGCCTTCGCCGACACCGTCCAGCAGGACAGCTCGAACATCGACGCCTACATCCACCTGGGGAACCTCCTCCGCGAGCGCGGTGAAGGGGAGCGGGCGCTGGAGCTCCACAAGAAGCTGACCGCCCGCGCCTCGCGCTCGGGAGCG
>JANLXD010000328.1:0-2518 GCA_031364935.1 Candidatus Eiseniibacteriota bacterium | reverse complement strand
TCGTGGGACGCGTCACCATGGATCTCACGATGGCCGACGTCACGGCGATCCCCGAGGCCGCGCCCGAGGATGAGGTGGTGCTGTGGGGCGAGCAGGCGGGCCAGGCGCTCGATCTGGGGGAGGTGGCCGCGCGCGCGCAGACCATCCCCTACGATCTCCTGTGCAACATGGGGAAGCGCGTCGTCCGGCTCTTCTTGACCGACGGCGAGCCCGTCAAGGCGCTCACGCTGATCGGCGAGCGCCAGGAGATGGAAGTGGTCGAGGGGGGCGGATCGTCCGGCCCGCGCCGCCGCCGGCAGCGCGTGCAGTACAAGAACTCCCGGAGCGAATCGTGAGCGCCGGCGCCGCGGGGCGCTCCGGCGGTGGCATGGCCGACGCGGCCGGGCTTCTCGACGCGGCGCGCGCTCTCTTGCCTCGGGCCCGGGCGCCGCATTCCCGCTTTCGGGTGGCCGCGGCGCTCGAAGACGAGGCCGGCGAGATTCACCCCGGCGTCAACGTCGAGAGCGCCAGCTTCGGGCTCACCATCTGCGCCGAGCGGAACGCGCTCTTCGGCGCGCTGGCGCGCGGCGCGGCGCGATTTCGACGCATCGCGATCGCGTGCGACCCCCCCGCCACCTGCATGCCCTGCGGCGCCTGCCGCCAGGTTCTACTGGAATACGCGCCCGATCTGGAAGTGATCGTCGCGTCCGCGAAGGGCCTGCCCGAGCGGATCCCCCTGCGCGAGCTCTACCCCCGCCCCTTCGTCGACTTCTGATGTCCGAGGCGCGCGCGGCGTACGGCGCGGCCTCCGCGGCCCCCTCCTTCAAGGAGACGATCGTCCGGAAGCGCGACGGCGCCGCGCTGACCGAAGCCGAGATCCGTGCCTGGATCGCGGGCGTCGTGGATCGCGCCATCCCCGACTACCAGAGCGCGGCGCTCCTCATGGCGATCGTCTTCCGCGGCATGACGCGTGAGGAGACGGTCGCCCTCACCGACGCCATGATGCGGTCGGGGCGCGTGCTCGAATGGAAGGACCTCGGCCGCCCCACCGTGGACAAGCACTCGACCGGCGGCGTGGGGGACAAGGTCTCCATCGCGCTCGCGCCGTGGGTGGCCGCGTGCGGCGCGGTGGTGCCGATGATCGCTGGGCGCGGCCTGGGGCATACGGGGGGGACGCTGGACAAGCTCGAGGCGATCCCCGGTTTTCGGACGCGACTCTCCGCCGCCGAGTTCGAGGATCAGGTCCGGAAGGTCGGCGTGGTGATTGCCGGGCAGAGCGAGGAGCTGGCGCCAGCCGACGGGGAGATCTACGCGCTCCGCGACGTGACGGGCACGGTGGAGTCGGTGCCGCTCATCACCGCGAGCATCCTCAGCAAGAAGATCGCCTCGGGCGCCGAAGGGATCGTCTTCGACGTGAAGTGCGGGGCGGGAGGCTTCATGCGGACGCGCGACGAAGCGGCCGGGCTCGCGCGGGAGCTGGTGCTGGTGGCGGGGCTCCTGGGGCGGAAGGCGCGCGCGCTGATCACGCGGATGGACGAGCCCCTGGGGTTCGAGGTCGGAAACGCGGGGGAGACGGCGGAGGCCTTCGCCGTGCTCCACGGGACCGCGCCCCCCGACGTGACCGAGCTGACGCGCACGCTCGCCGCGGCCATGCTCGAGCTCTCAGGCGTGGCGCGCGAGCGGCACGAGGCGGAGGCGCGCCTGGACCGCGCGCTCGAGACCGGCGAGGCCCTGCGGCGCGCGGAGCGCTTCGTGGAGGCGCAGGGGGGCGATCCGCGCGTGGTGACCGACCCGACACACCTTCCGAGCGCTCCGGTGGAAACCGAGGCGGTCGCGCCGCGCTCGGGCTACGTGGCGGCGATCGACGCGCGGGCGATCGGAGCCCTTCTGGTCGCGATGGGAGGAGGGCGGGAGCGGAAGGAAGACCCGGTGGACCCCGCGGTCGGGATGCGGCTTTTCAAGAAACGGGGCGACGCCGTGGAGAAGGGAACGCCGATGCTGAAGATCCGGGCGCACCGTCCGGCTCCCGAGTGGGCGGCCGCCGCGGCCGCGGCCTACACGATCACCGATCGTGCGCCTGCGCCGGCTCCGCTCATCCTCGAGGAGATCGGGGGGTAGACACGCGCCCTGCCGCGCGGCGCGTACCGACGCCCGCCGCGGCTACAGCCTGATGTGCTCCTCGGGCTGGGCCTCGCTGTCGTGCTGCTCCAGGTCGTGCGGCTCCACTTCGGGCGTCGGCGTGGCGCCGGTGTGGATGTCGCAGAAGCCGGTGGGCTCGCTCCCCTCGCGGAACAGCTCCGTCTCGGTCTCGGGGCAGGACGGGTTCGCGAGGAGCCCCGTCTGGCTGCAGATCAGGCGGCTCACCACCCCGTTCGGGACGGGGAAGTCCTGCGGCGGCTTGTCCTTGGTCGCGGCGCTCACCACGTCCACCCAGATCGGGAGCGCGGCGGCGGCGCCCGTCATGTTGGGGCCGATCTTCTGCTTCCGGTCGAACCCAACCCAGACCCCGGTCACCAAGCTGGGCGTGTAGCCGACGAAC
>JANLXD010000311.1:0-6700 GCA_031364935.1 Candidatus Eiseniibacteriota bacterium | reverse complement strand
CGCTCCCGTGGCGCGCCCGGCCGATCTCACGCTCAGCGCTCCGCCGGGGACGCCGGAGGCTCCCCTCGATCCGCGCGAGCTGCTGGAACGGGGTGGGGGCCGCGAAACCCATTGACGCTCCGTGGCGGCCCGCTGTAGGGTGCGGCCGTGACCCGGAAGGTCGTCTGAACCACCGACTTAGACCCGGCGTTTCCACTCCCGTATGATCGCGGGCTTCTACCAATTTGCCCCCACGCGGGGGCACCCCGAGCAGAACGCGGCCCGGATGGAAGAGGCGCTTCGCTCCTTTCAGGGCGATCTACTCGTCTGCCCCGAGCTCGCGACCACCGGCTATCTCTATCTCGACAAGGAAGAGCTGCGCGCCGTGGCCGAGCCTGTTCCCTCCGGCCCGAGCGTCGTGCGTTTGGCCGCTGCCGCCCGGGAGACGGGCCGCGGCGTCGTCTTCGGAGTCGCCGAGCGGGCGGGGGAGAAGATCTATAACAGCGCCGTCGCGATCCAGCCCGAGGGTACGGTCGTCTGCTACCGGAAGGCCCATCTCTTCGACACGGAGACCGACGTCTTCGACCGCGCAGGCCCATCGCCCCGGCACGCGAAGGTCGCGGGGATCGACGTGGGGCTGATGGTCTGCTTCGACTGGCGCTTTCCCGAGATGGCCCGGCTCCTCGCGCTGGAGGGAGCGGACCTGATCGCGCACCCCGCGAATCTGGTGCACCCCTACTGTCAGGACGCCATGGTGACGCGCTCGCTCGAAAATCGCGTCTTCACCGTGACCGCGAGCCGCACCGGGAAGGAGCGGGTCGGGGACGTGTCGCTTGCGTTCACGGGGCGAAGTCAGATCGTCTCCCCGCGCGGAGAGCGGCTGGCCCAAGCCGGACCCGACGAGGAGTGCGTGCTCGCCGCGGAGATCGATCCGAAGCAGGCGCGCGACAAGCGGGTCACTCCGCGGAACGACCTCTTCGCCGACCGGCGGCCGGACATCTACGGGGGAGTGACGTGAGCCCGGCTCTCGTCGCCTACATCGCCGTCGTCACGGCGGGGGGCGCCGCCGTCCTCGGCCTCTCGGCCCACTCCCTCGCCGCGGTCGGCTGGATGCAGCTCGGGGTGTGGATCCTGGTGAGCCTCCTGGCCGAGAGCCTCTGGCTCTCCACGATCACGGGTAAGGCCATGGAGAGCATGGCCTCGACCGTGGACCTCGCCCTTCTCGTGCTGCTTGGATTTCAGCCGGCCGTGTGGATCGTGGCGATCTCCTTCGCGCTGGCGAACGTGGTCTTCTCCCGGCGCGCCTGGTACAAGGCCGTGTTCAACGCGGGGCAGAACGTCCTATCGATCGTCGCGGCGGGACTGGTCTTCGAGGCCCTCGGCGGAACGCCGCTCGTCCGGGCCGGCGGGCTCGCGAGGCTCCAGGGCGTCACCCTGATCCTCCCCTGGACGGCCGCCACGCTCGTCTACTTCCTCGCGAACACCCTTTTCGTCTCGGGCGCGGTGGCGCTCTCGTCGGGCCGGCGGCTCCAGACCACCTGGCGCGAGGAATATCTCTACGCCAACTCGGTCCTCGGCTCGGCGGCGCTCTTTTTCCTCACGCCCCTCGTCGTCGTCTCCTACCTCGCGGTCGGCTTCTTCGGCCTGATCTTCTTCTTCGTCCCGCTCCTCCTCATCAAGGAGGCGGGCGCCAAGTACATCGCGCTCGAGAGGGCGAAGGACGAGCTGGTCTCCTCGGAGCGGCTCGCGGCCAAGGGAGAAATGGCGGCCGAGATCGCGCACGAGCTGAACAACTACCTCGCCGCGATCTCGGGGCGCGCCCAGCTCCTCCTGATGGGAATCGGGAAGCACCCGATCGGAAAGATCGAGGAGAGCGCGCGCATCATCGCCGAGCAGGCGCGGAACATGGGCGTGCTCGTGAAGGGGCTCCTCGACTTCTCGCACAAGGAGATACGCAAGCAGCCCACCCGCCTGAACGACCTGGTGCGGCGCACGGTGGAGTTCATCGTGCCGCAGAACAAGTACGAGCGGGTGGCGTTCGACCTGGACCTGGCGGCGGATCTCCCCGAATCGAACCTGGACGCCGGCCAGATTCAGCAGGTGCTCATGAATCTCTTCTCGAACGCGGCCGACGCGATAGGCGAGCCCGGCCGCGGCGATCCGCGGATCACGGTGCGCACGCGCGTCCACGGCGAAGAGGTCGTGCTGACGATCGAAGACAACGGGCCGGGTATCGCGGCGGAGGTCATGCGCCGGCTCTTCGAGCCGTCCGTCACGACCAAGCCCGAGGGGCACGGCTTCGGCCTCTCCACCTGCTACCGTATCGTGAAGAACCACGGCGGGAAGATCACGGCGGAAAACGGGCCGCGGGGCGGCGCGCGGTTCACGCTGGTGTTGCCGCTCGAGCGCACGCCCCGGCGCGCCGCGGCGTAGGGGCGCTCGCTCCCTAGCGACGCGACGCCCGCGCTCGTATCGGCTAGCGGTCCACGGCCGCGATCAGCGCCACTCCGGCCAGGGCTCCCAGGAGATCGGCGACGAGGTCCTTCCGGCTGGCGCCTCGGCCCAGCCGGCGCGGCTTGAGCGCGGCGTCGTAGATCTCCTTCGCCACACCCACCGCGAACGAGCCCACGACTGCCTCCGCGCGCGAGCGTCCCTCCACGCGCAGCGACGCGGCGATGGCGAGGGAGCCGGCGAAGTGGAGCTGCCGGTCGGACGCGAGCCAGGAGCCTTCGCGTTCGCGCTGGAGAAAGAATGGCGCGGAGGGGATCGTGCCGGTCGCCGGCAGGGCGGTCGTGTCGGCCGCAGCCGCTGCGATGCCGTTGTCCGCCGACGCTATCGGCCCCGCGGCCATCGCACCCCTATGGGCGCCGGCCGCCGACGGGCCCCACAGCATGGCCGCTGCTACGAGGAGCCACGTGCGGCGCGGAAAAGGGAGGCGCATGGACGCGGAGCGTAGCGGCTCCCCGCCCGGGTAGCAACGCCGCCGCGCTCTGCTACCATCGATCCGCCATGGCACCCTCTCCGCTGGACGTTCAATGCGTCCCCGCGCCCGTCCGGGACCTTCTCGCGCGGCTCCAGGGGGCAGCCTTCCGCGCCTCCCTGGTCGGAGGCTGCGTGCGCGACCTGATCCGCGGCACGGCCGTCCTCGACTGGGACGTGGGGACGAGCGCCAAGCCGCAGGACGTGATCCGTCTCTTCCCGGGCGCGATCCCGACCGGACTGAAGCACGGGACGGTCACCGTGCCGCTGTCGAGCGGGCCGTGCGAGGTCACCACCTTCCGCATCGATTCCGGATACTCGGACGCGCGCCGCCCCGACCGCGTGACCTTCACCGACGACGTGGAGCGGGACCTGGCCCGGCGCGACTTCACGGTGAACGCGATTGCCTGGGACCCGATCTCCGGCGAGGAGCGGGATCCGTTCGGCGGGCGCGCCGACCTTACGGCGCGGACGCTGCGCGCGGTCGGCGACGCCGTGGTGCGCTTTCGGGAGGACGGCCTCCGCCCGGTACGTGCCGCGCGCTTCGCCGCGACGCTCGAGTTCGATCTGGATCCGGCCACCTTCGAAGCGCTTTCCGAAGCCGGGGAGCAGGTGGCCCGCGTGGCCGCGGAGCGGATCCGGGACGAGCTGGTGAAGATGCTCCGCGCGCGCCAGCCCTCGCGCGGCTTCGAGGTGCTGCGGCGCTCGGGCCTCCTTCCCATCGTGCTCCCCGAGCTCGCGGCGTGCGTCGCGGTGCCGCAAAACCGCTATCACGCGTACGACGTCTACTTCCACTCGCTCTACACGACCGACGCGGCCCCTCCGGAGAAGCCGCTCGTGCGGCTGGCCGCGCTCTTGCACGACGTGGGGAAGCCGGCCACGCGGGCCGAGAAGGACGGGGACTTCACGTTCTACAACCACCACTTCGAGAGCGCCCGTCTGGCCGAGGCGGCGATGACCCGGCTCCGCTTCAGCCGCGACGCGACCGAGCACGTGGTGCATCTGGTGAAGAACCACATGTTCGACTATCGCCCTGAGTGGACCGACGCGACCGTGCGGCGTTTCGTCCGCACCGTCGGCGCGGACCACGTGGCCGATCTGTTCGACCTGCGCATCGCGGACAATCTGGGGAATGGACTGAAGACCGGCTTCCCGCACTACCTGGGGGAGCTGACCGACCGCATCACGCGGGTGATCGAGGCCCAGGAGGCGCTGTCGGTGCGCGACCTCAAGGTGGACGGGGGCGACGTCATGCGGGAGCTGTCCCTGCCGCCGGGACCCGAAGTGGGGCGTATTCTGGAACGGCTGCTCGACGAGGTCATCGAGGATCCGACCCGAAACGAGAGAAAGCGGCTCTTGGCGAGGCTCCACCAGGGCTTACCGATTGACACGGCGGGACCTCCCGCCTAGAATGTTGCATCCGCAATTGCCTAGCCTCCATGACTTAGGAGCGAATTGACGAAGGTCGACCAGATCCCGGCGCGGTCGCATCCCGAAGAGCCCACGCTCGCCTCTATTCGAGAGCCGATCGGCGCCGCGTTCGAGCGCTTCCAGGAACGGCTCGACGAGGCCTTCCTCTGCGACGTGTCGCTCGTGGGCGCCGTGGGGGCGCACCTGCACCGCGCCTTCGGGAAACGGTTCCGTCCCACGCTCCTGCTCCTCGCCGCCCGCGCGTTCGGCCCCATCGGCGAAGAAGCCGTTTTAGGCGCGGTCGTGGTCGAGCTGATCCACACGGCCACCCTGATCCACGACGACAGCGTGGACAAGAGCCTCGTCCGGCGAAGTCTCCCCACGGTGAACAGCGCCTGGAGCAACGACGTCGCCATCCTCATGGGGGACTACCTCTACTCCAAGGCGTTCTCAATCCTGGTCCGCAATCGCATGTACGAGGCGATGGACCTGCTCGCCGAGGCGACGCATCGCATGAGCCAGGGAGAGCTGCGGCAGATCGAGCAGAAGAACCGCCTCGATCTCACCGAGGCCGAATACATGCGCGTCATCGAAGAGAAGACCGCCTGCCTCATCTCCGCGGGCTGCGAGTTCGGCGCCTACTCGGGAGGCGCCGACCCCGAAGCCCGCCAGGCGATGCTCCGGTACGGGCGCGCGGTGGGGCTGGCCTTCCAGATCACCGACGACATCTTCGACTACCTGGGCGCCGAGAACGTCACCGGGAAGGCGATGGGGAGCGACCTGGAAGGGGGAAAGATCACCCTCCCGCTCATCACCGCGCTCCAGAACGCCGCCGATCCCGCCCGGCGCGAGATGAAGAAGATCATCGAAAATCGCGAATTCCGGAACGGGCACTGGGGAGACGTGGTCCGCTTCGTCACGGAGAACGGCGGCGTTGCCACCAGCGAGGCGCGCTCCGCCGAGCTGGCCGATCGCGCCGAAGCCGAGCTTTCGCACGTGAAGGACGGCGTGGCGCGCGCCGCGCTGGCCGACGCCGTTCGCTACGCCGTGACCCGCCGCCGGTGAAGCGGCCCGATCCCGCGCCGCGGGAGCGCTCCTCCGATTCCCAGGCCCTCGCCCGAGCGGCCGCCCGCCTCACGCTCACCAAGCGCGCCGAGGAAGTGCTGATCCTCGATCTCCGCGAGCTGGACGGCGTCTGCGACTTTTTCGTGCTCGCGACCGGGAGCTCGGAAGTTCAGGTTCGCGCAATCGCGGACGCGGTCGAAGATGGATTGCGGCTGGACGGGGTGAAGCCGTGGCATCTCGAAGGGTACGAAGCACGCAAGTGGATCCTGCTCGACTACGTGGACGTGGTCGTCCACGTCTTCCACACGAAGGCCCGCGAGTACTACCTCCTCGACAAACTCTGGGGCGACGCTCCGCGTGAAATCGTCGCCGATTGAAGCCTACCTGACGGCGCGCCTCGGCGCGGCCATCGGGAAGGCCGGATTCGACCTGCCCGCCGGAACCGCCGTCGATCTGGAAGTGCCGCGCGAGGAGAGCCACGGCGACTGGGCCTCGGCCGTCGCGCTATCGCTCGCCAAGAGCGCGCGGCGCCCGCCGCGCGAGGTGGCGGCCGCGATCGTGGCCGCGCTGGACGTGGAGCCGGGCGTGCTCGACAAGGTGGAGCTGGCCGGCCCCGGCTTCATCAACTTCCGTCTCTCCTCCGCGTGGCTGCGCGAGACCGTGCGGCGGGTCCTCGCCGATCCCGACTCCTACGGCGCCACCGACTCGGGCCGCGGCGAGCGCATTCTGATCGAGTACGTGAGCGCCAATCCGACCGGCCCCCTGAACATCGTGAGCGCCCGCGCGGCCTCCTTCGGCGACGCGCTCGTCCGGATCATGAACACAGCCGGTTACGCCGCCGAGGGCGAGTTCTACGTGAATGACGCGGGCAACCAGGCGGAGCTGTTCGGCGCCTCGGTGCGCACCCGCTTCTGCGAGAGGCTGGGCCGCCCCGCGCCGCCGATCCCCGAGGAGGGATACGTCGGCGCCTACGTGGCCGAGATCGCCGCGGCGCTGGACCCGGCCGAGGCGGAGGGCTGGCTCAAGTTCCCGGTGACGGAGCAGCGGGCCGCATTCGGCCGGGCGGCCATCGACGCGATGGTCGAACGCCAGCGCGCCCAGCTCGAGCAGTTTGGAGTCCGGATGAGCCGCTGGTACCGTGAGAGCGAGCTGCACCGCGCCGGCGCCGTGGAGCGCGCTCTCGAGAGGCTCCGGGAGCGGGGGCACGTCTACGAGAAGGACGGCGCGGTCTGGTTCCGCTCGTCCCAGTTCGGTGACCAGGAGGACC
>JANLXD010000309.1:0-5528 GCA_031364935.1 Candidatus Eiseniibacteriota bacterium | reverse complement strand
CTGCTGAAGCAGCTGGGGTGAAGGCGTGACCTTACCTCACCCCGGGAGGCCCACCCGACCCAGTAGAGCCTCGTATCGCGGGTCCGACCAGAGCGCTCTGCCCCGCCCCGGAGATTGAGAACGGCCGCCGGAGTCGGCGCTCGGGCGGCCGTTTCACATATCTAGCGCTTCCAGGGGAGCCCGCGAGGCCGCAAAACCTACTTCTTGCCGCCCGCTTCCCTCGGATCGTCCGCCGCATTCACATAGTTGAGGACGAAGGGCCCCGTGCCGTGAACCTGAACGGTCGCTCCACCCCTGGTCCAGGCGAAGTGCCGCATCTCCGCGGGCAGAAGTGCGTAGCCGCCCGCGGTCAGGGTTGTCGTGGACGCCCGATCGAATTTATCTCCCATCCCCAGCGAAAACGTCCCGGAGATCACCGTCACGTTCTCGTCGGTGGGATGCCAGTGCGGGGAAATCCTGTAGCCCGCCGGCAACTTGAGCCGGACGGTGAAGGGACCGGCCGTACCGGGATCCCCGGATATGACGGCGAACTTGGCGCCCGGTCGAAACGCCGGCGGCGGAGCGCCCCACTTGACCTGCACAGGATTGATCATGACGTGCGTCGAGGGCGATGCACTTGCCGATGGTGTCGGAATCGCGAGAGCAAGACCAAGAGCTAGGGCCAGCAGAACAGATTTCACGACTGCCTCCTTGCATGTGAATGCACCATTCGATCCACCAACGCTGCGGCCCACGACACTACGCCGGACCCGAGACGAAATCGAATGCCTTCTTGGGTGCCGCCCCAACCGTGTCGCCGGCGTCTCCGGGCCTGCTCGCCTATGCTAAATTCACCCCTTCATGATCCCCCGAGGAGAATCCGCCGTGCCCGCCGATATCCTGACCCGGCTCCAATCCGCCCTCTCCGGCCGGTACGAAGTCCGGCGCGAGCTGGGCCGCGGCGGCATGGGACAGGTCTTCGAGGCTCGCGACGTGAAGCACGGGCGATCGGTCGCGATCAAGATCCTCGACCCGGAGTTGGCGGCGGCCATCGGCTCGGCCCGCTTTCGCGCCGAGATCGAGACCGCGGCCCGACTTGTCCATCCGCACATCGTGCCGCTCTTCGACTCCGGCGAGGCCGACGGACTCTTCTACTTCGTGATGCCACTCCTCGGAGGAGAATCGCTGCGCCAACGCCTCATCCGCGAGCGTCAGCTCCCCATCGAGGACGCCACCCGGATCGCTCGCGAGGTCGCGGACGCTCTCCGCTACGCCCATGAGCAGGGGCTGGTCCACCGCGACGTGAAGCCGGAGAACATCGTCCTCACCGGCGGCCACGCGATGGTCCTCGACTTCGGCATCGCGCGCACGCCCGAGACGGCGCAGGGCCCGGAAACTCGCACGGTGGCGGCGGTGGGCACTCCGGCCTACATGAGTCCGGAGCAATCTTCGGGGACCGCTCTCGACGGCCGCGCCGACCAGTACGCCCTCGCCTGCGTGGTCTACGAGATGCTGACGGGGCAGCCCCCGTTCACGGGACCCACCGGCGAAAGCGTGCTGCTCCAGCACCGCACGTTAGATCCGCGGCCCGCCACGGCGCTTCGCACTACCACGCCGGCGCCGGTGTCCCAGGCTCTTTCCCGCGCGCTCGCCAAGGCCCCGGCGGATCGCTTCCCCACCATGACCGCGTTCAGCGAGGCGCTCTTGTCCTCGACAACACCGGCGACTCCGAGCGCGCAGGGGCGCGCCCGCCACATGCTCGCCGTGCTCCCGCTCGAGAACCTGTCCGCGGACGCGGAGCAGGAATACTTCGCGGACGGAATGACGGAAGAGTTGATCGCCCATCTGGGCCGGCTTCAACCGAAGCGACTCGGCGTCATCGCGCGCACCTCGGCCATGCGCTACAAGAAGACGACCAAGAGCGCGGATGAGATCGGGCGGGAGCTGGGTGTGGAATACCTCCTCGAAGGAAGCGTCCGGCGCGCGGGCGACAGGATTCGGATCACCACGCAGCTCGTTCAGGTCTCAGATCAGAGCCATCTATGGGCCGAGACCTATGACCGCCGACTGGCCGACATCTTCGAGCTCCAGGACGAGGTCGCGACGGCGGTGGCGAAGGCGCTGGAAGTGGAGCTGGTCTCATCGGGAAAGGCCCAGGCCGAGCCCGAGGCCGCGAACAGTGATGCCTACGAGGCCTACTTGAAAGGAAGGTTCTACTGGAACAAGCGCACTCCGGAGTCGCTGCGGCTGGCCATCGAGTGGTTCGGGCGCGCGATCCAGGCGGACCCGAACTACGCCCGCGCGTACGCCGGGCTTGCGGATGTGTACAACGTCCAGGTCACGTACATGCAGGTTCCGGCCCACGAGGCGTACCCGAAGTGCGAGCGGGCCGCGCGACGGGCCGTCGAGCTGGAGCCACAAATGGTGGAGGGGCATGCCTCGCTGGCGGGGCTTCTGACGCACACCGGCCGGCTGGATGAAGCCCAAGTGGAGTTCGGGCGCGCCCTGGAGAGAGACCCCGCGTACGTCCCGGCGCTCTACTGGAACGCGGTCCTGTTCGACGCTCGTGGCAAATTCGAAGAGGCTCTGGGTCTGATTCAACGCGCGCGCCTGCTCGATCCCCTTTCGGTCACAGTGGAAATCAGTCACGGGAACATATTGTTCTTCGCGCGCCGAGCCGAAGAGGCCCTTTCGCATTATGAGAGAGGGATCGAGCTCGAGCCCAAGATGGCCTGGCTGCACGCGAGACTGGCATGGTGTCGGGCCGCCACCGGACGACTGGAGCAGGCGCTCGCCGGACTCAAGGGAGTGGATCCAAGTCTGGCGGGCGCGCTGGACTTGACCTCGGTCCGTGCCTATCTACTGGGCCGGCTGGGCCGTGTCGAAGAGGCACGCGCATTGATCCGTGAGCTGGAGGAGCGGTCCGAGCGCGAGTACGTTTCCTGGGAGCACTTCGCCTACGCCTACGCCGGAGTCGATGACCGGGTAGCATTAGTGGGTGTTCTGTCGTGGGCGCCCAAGGCGGGGATCATCGGGCGCCTGTTCCTCACGCATGACCCGGCGTTTGATCCATTCCGGGAGGATCCGAGGTTCCGGGATTTTCTTCCCTGAGTGGCGCCGGGGGGGCGACGACATGAAGCTAGTCCAGCCGCACCACGCACGTTAATGGGTACTACCGCGCTACTGTCTTCGAGCGCGACGCACGACCGCCCCTGTCGGCCGGATGAAGACGTGCGTCCAGTAGGTCCCCACCTTGCCGACGCCGTGATGCGTGTAGGATTCGCGCTCGATGTTCTCCCTGTGTCCGGGGCTGTCGAGCCACGCCTCGAGAACGGCCCTTCCGGTGGTCTGCCCCCAAGCGATGTTCTCCCCCGCTCGGGAGTAGGTGACCCCGCGCGCGGCAAGCCGGTCCCAGGTGGTGCGGCCCTCGGGCGTCGTGTGGCTGAAGTAGTTCCGATGGAGCATGTCCCGGCTGTGCGCCTTCGCGACGGCTGCGGCGCGGCTGTCCCAGATGAGCGCCGAGAGTCCTAGAGACCTCCGATGCGCGTTCATCAACTTGACGAACGAGGCGACCTCGCGATCGGTCGGTCCGGTGGTGCGCGCGGGAGCGCGGGTACGCGCGTAAGGGTCCGTCGCCGCGCCAGTCTCTCCGCAGGCGAGCAGCATTGCGGCTACAATGGTGAGCGCGACGCGCCGAGCGATGACACGGGCGATCGACTGGGGCATTGACGAGTACTTTACGCCTGATCGGGCCGTTTGAGGCGGGAGGAACCAATGGTGAGGCAACTCGCTTCCAAGACGTCTGCGCTGGTCCTCACGACTGTGCTCTTGCTCTCGGGTTGTTCCCGTGGGGGCTCTCCGCAAGAGCAGGCGGCCAACCACGAAGCGAACAGCCCCACCGCGTTCGTCAACAGGGTGTGGCGGGTGGAGAGCTCGTCGAGCGTCGCTCCGGGTACGATCTACGTTTTCCTCTCCGAGGGCACCCTCCTCATCACGTCATCCAACAGTAAGCCTCTCCTCGGCACATGGAAGTACGCAAACGGAGAGTTGACCATGGTCGAGGACGAGATCCCCTATCGGGTTGAAGTCCTACACCTGAGCCCGGACCAATTCAAGATCAGGAGTCATAATCCAGGGGAGCCCGTGGAGATCACCTTGGTTCCTGCGGAGGAACACGCTTAACAGGAGCACTCCCTGTAACCGGCTGACTTATGCCCCGGCACAGGATAAACTTCCCCCTTCATGCTTCTTACGCCCAAAACTCGCCTCGGCACCTATGAGATCATCGAGCCCCTCGGAGCGGGCGGCATGGGAGAGGTCTACCGGGCGCGGGACACCCGCCTGGGCCGCGAGGTGGCGGTTAAGGTGCTTCCGGCAGCCGTTTCCTCTTCCCCGGACCGGCTCGCCCGATTCGAGCGAGAGGCCCGTACGGTCGCGGGGCTCAATCACCCGAACATCATCACGCTCTTCTCGGTCGAGGACGAGAGCGGCGTTCGTTTCATCACGATGGAGCTCGTCGAGGGCCAAAGCCTCGATCGCCTCGTCACGCCGGGCGGTCTTCCGCTCTCCCGAGTTCTCGAGCTTGCCATGCCCCTCGCACAAGCCCTCGTGGCCGCGCACGAGCGCGGCGTCATTCACCGGGACCTGAAGCCGGGGAACGTGATGGTGACGCGCGACGGGTGGGTCAAGGTGCTCGACTTCGGCTTGGCGAAGCTCGCCGCGGCCGAAAGTCCGGCACAGAGCGCCACGATCGGCGCGACGGCAGAGTCTCCGATCTCGGGCGACGGTCAGGTGCTCGGCACGGTCCCCTACATGGCGCCGGAACAGATCCGCGGCGAAGTGGTGGATGCGCGATCGGATCTATTCTCGCTGGGGGTCATGCTCTTTGAGCTGGCCACCGGACGCCGCCCCTTCATCGGGCCCACGACAGCGGACGTGAGCTCGGCGATCCTCCGGGACGTGCCGGTCCCGGTGTTGAGCCTGCGCGGGGACCTTCCGCGGGATCTCGATCGCATCATCGGGCGGTGCCTCGAGAAGGATCCTCGCGACCGGGTCCAGACGGCTCGGGACGTATATAATGAGCTACGGTACGTGCAGCGGGAGATGGAACGCGGCGCACCCTCGGGGCCACGTCCAACCCCAGTGGCGCCGTCCCGCCCCGCTCCCCCGCCGCCAGCGACCGCCAACGAAGTCCCTTCCATCGCCGTGCTTCCCTTCGTGAACCGGAGCCGGGGCGAAGAAGACGAGTACTTCTCCGACGGCCTGGCTGACGAGCTTCTCAACGTGCTGACCAAGATCCGGGGGCTACGCGTGGCCGCCCGCGCATCGTCCTTTCAGTTCAAGGGGAAGAACGAGGACCTCACGGTGATCGGCCAGCGATTGAACGTGGCGACGCTTCTCGATGGGAGCGTCCGCAAGGCTGGGAACCGCGTCCGGATCTCGGTGCAGCTGGTGAAGGCTTCGGACCGTTTCCAGCTCTGGTCGGAAACCTACGACCGGCCCCTCGATGACATCTTCGCCGTGCAGGACGACATCGCCCAGTCGGTGGT
>JANLXD010000246.1:0-5069 GCA_031364935.1 Candidatus Eiseniibacteriota bacterium | reverse complement strand
CAGGAACGCGGGGATCATCTCCCGCGACGGAAGCGCGAGCCGCGCCGCGAAGCGCGAGGCGTCCTTCCCCGGATGCTCTCGCTCCCAGGCATCCATCTCCTGGAGCCCGCGCTGAAGGTCGGCCAGATCCGCCTGCAGCCGCTCCCGCTCCACGCGGAGGGTATTCGCCTGCCGGTCCCGCGGCGCCACGTAGACGGCGCGGACGGCGGCGACGGAGGCAAGCAACACCGCCACGATCACCAGGTGACCGAGGAACGGCTGACGAATTGGCGACGGCACGGGCCTCCTTACTCCGCGACACGAACGGTCAGGGTGAAGCTGGAGAGCCCTGCCGTCACGGTCTGGCATCCTTCCAGACGGACCTGACTGAAAATCGGCGACAGCGCGAGCGAGTGCATCAGCTCGCTCAGCACCTTCTCGGGCCGCTCGCTGTCCGTGCGAAGCAGTCCCGAGAGGCGCACCTCACGGCCACTCTCCCCCGCCGGCGTAGCCGCCCCCGCGGCCGGCGCCGACTCCACCACTTCGAGCGTCGTGAGGCGCGCGTTCTCGCCGATTCTCTGACTCACGTCGCGCAGCACGTACGACCAGAGCACCTGCCCGCCCGACAGCCGGGCCAGCAGGTCGTGCAGGCGCGTCTCTTCTTCCCGCACCGCCCGGAAGCGCCGGAGCGCCTCGGCGCGCGGCCGCACTTCCTCCATGCTCGCGCGCAGCGCTTCGACGCGGTGCCGCTCGCCCATCACCGTCATCTCCGCCGGAAGCGAGACGGAGAGAAGCAGGATCACCGCCGCGGCTGCCGCCACCTGCTGCGGGACGGCTTGCGCGAGGCGGAAGGCGGGCCCGGTCTCCGGCGGCGTGAGGAAGTTGACCGCGCCCCGCCCGAGAAGCGACAGCCCCAACCCCAGCTCCGACAGCGGAGCCGCGTCCCCCGCATCCTTGCCCTCCGACGCGGGTGGGATCACCCGTTCGGAAGCATCGGCCCTGGCGACGGGGATCTTGAGGACGCCGGTCAGGTACTCGGGGAGGTTCTTCAGGCGCGACCCGTCGCCGAGGAGGAGGACCCGGGTGACCGACTCGCCCAGGAACTGCTCGTTCACGTAGTCGAACGAGTTCCACATCTCGCGGACCAGGCGCTCCAGTACGGGCCGGAGCATGACCGAGACCGCCGTGAGCGGGATGCGGCCCGTGCTCGAGGCCTCTTCCAGCCCCATCGGGATGCCGAGGGAGCGCTTCAGCCCCTCGGCCTGGTCGTACGTCAGCTCGATGTTGCCCTTGCCGGGCACGACGATGGAGCGGAGGGCATCGGTCAGGGTGGCGCTCCCCACGCCCAGCTCGCGCGCGAAGCGGATCTCCCTTCCCTTGAGCACGGTGATGCGGCTCTCGGAGCCTCCCATGTCCAGGTAGGCGACCACTTCGTCGGGGGAGCTCGATCCGCCTCCGGCGTCCAGCAGGGCCAGCAAGGCGACCGGCCAGAGGGTGACGCTGACCGGCTTCAATCCGGCCGACTCGAGCAGCTCGCGCGCCTCCTCGATCTTCCGCCGGGGCGCCACGGTGACCAGGACGTCGAGCGTCGCCGACCCGCCCGACTTCGTCCGCCCGAGGATCTCGTAGCGAATCTCCGACTCCTCGATGGGCGTGGTGACGTGCTTCCGGCATTCCAGGCGCAGCGCGGCCATGAGATCCGAGCCCTTCATGTCGGGAAGTGAGAATCGCCGGACCAGGATGTCGGTGCCGCCGATGGTGGTCGCGGCCAGGGCCCCGCGGCATTTCATCTGGTCCACCAGCTCGCGCAGGCAATCGACCGTCCGCGGGCGGCGGTTGGCCGCGTTCCCTTCGGCCCGAAGGGAGCGCTCCGCGCGCGTGACCGTCCGCCCGCCGCGCCCGCGTCGCACGCGGACCAGCTTGACCGACGACTCGCTCACGTCCACGCCGACCAGGTCGTTCCATCCCGGCGCGAGCATCCGCGCGACATGGGACGCGGCTCCCGTGAGCTGCCGGGGACCGCGGAGCCGGGTTTCTGCGATCCGCACCCACCACGATTTCGTCGGAATCTTGTCCATGGACGCTCCTCTCATTGCCTCGTTTCGACCCACGCCACGACAGAGATCGCTCCGGCGACCCGCCGGATGCGGTTGTTGTCCTTGTCCGCGATGTAGTAGACGCCCGAGGGCGCGATCGCCAGCCCGCGCGGCGTGCGGAGTTGCGCGGCGATGGCGGGACCTCCGTCACCGGAGAAGCCGGCCACGCCGGTTCCCGCGATGGTGGTGATGATTCCGCTCCCCGTGCGGACGCGGCGGATCACGTGGCTCGCGGTATTGGCGATGTACACGTCGCCGTTGGGCACGAGGTGGACGGCCTCGGGGAAGTTCAGGCGGGCCGCCGTGGCCAGCCCGCCGTCCCCCGTATTGCCCGCGACGCCCGTACCCGCGAAGGTGGTGATGATTCCCGCGGCGCTGATCTTCCGGATCGCGTGGTTGTTGCAGTCGGCGATGTACAGCTCGCCCGCGGACGTGAGGTGGAGGCCCTGCGGGTGGCGAAGCGTCGCCGCCGTCGCCGCCCCACCGTCCCCCGAGTAGCCGGCGGTGCCGGTTCCGGCATAGGTCGAGATGACTCCGGTCGCGGCCGTGACCTTCCGGATCTTGTCGTTCGACCGATCGCCGATGTAGAGGTCCCCGTTCGCGGCCATCTGGATTCCGCGCGGGGAGTTGAGCCGCGCGGCCGTCGCGGGGCCGCCGTCCCCTGTGGCGCCCGGGGCGCCATTCCCCGCGACCGTCGTGATGATGCCGGTGGCCGCGGTGACCTTTCGGATCACGTGGTTCCCCGTGTCGGCGATATAGATGTCCCCGTTCGTGGCGAAGGCGACGTCCTCGGGGGTCTTGAGCTTGGCGGCGGTGGCCGCGCCGCCGTCGCCCGTGTAGCCCGGGGATCCGGTGCCCGCTACCGTCGTGATGAATCCGGTCGCATAGGCGACTTTGCGGATGGCATGGTTATCGGTATCGGCTATGTAGAGATCGCCGTTCGCCGCGACTCCCGCCGCTCCCTCGGGATTCTTGAGTTGTGCCAAGGTGGCGGGGCCGCCACTTCCGCTGTACCCCTGGACGCCGGTCCCGGCGTAGGTTGTGATCCCTCCGGCAAGGACGTGCACCTGGATCGCACGAGTGGCTCCCGCGACGGTGCCGGTCGCGACGACCCGAAGCCGCCCCGCGGGAAGGGGAGCCCCGTTCTCGTCCAGGCCGTCCGGCGGCGAGATCCAGAAGGAGCCGGCGCCCACGGTCTTTCCGGGCGAGGGGAGGCCGGTCCAGGCGGGGTTCGCGGCCAGCTTCTGCATCGCGTATTCGACCCCGGCCTGGGCCGCGTAGAAGGCCTGGTTGGAGCGCACGTGGTTCACCGAGAGGTCGGAGTCCTCGACCACCAGGGACGTCAGCGCCAGTCCGAGGATCAGGAGGATCAGGATCGAGGCGACCGCGAGCACGACGGAGAAGCCGGCCTCGGGGTCGACGCGCGAGGCCACGGTGGCGGCGCGCGGGCGCATGGCGGCGTGCGGGCGCACGGCGGCGCGGCTCACAGCGACCTCACGAACACGGCCGTGGCGGCGTTCACGCTCTGGCCGCTCTTGGCCAGGCGGAGGAACACGGATACCCGCCAGATGTCGGTGGCCGCCGGCGAGAGCAATGGCACCGCAGCGGTGCCGTCGCTCTTCCAGTATTGGAACGCGAGCGAGTCGACTCCCGAGGCCAGGGTCCGGGCGGTCCCTCCCTTCGTATAGACCAGCGGATCTCCCACGACCCCGGTCCACGAGAGACTCACGGTCGCCGCATCGCGATCGACGAAGGTCAGCGTACGCGCGGTCGCCTGGGTGATGTCCGAGCTTCCGCGCACCCGCTTCAGCTCGCGGCTGATGCGCTCTTCCGCGTACCGCGCCTCCTGCAGCATCTCCTTCTCCACGTCCACGAACTGGTAGCTCTTCACCGCCTGGATGAACATCCCGGTGAACAGGAATGCGGCGATCGAGACGATCACGATCACGATCACCAGCTCCGCCAGCGTGAAGCCTGCCTGCCCGCGGGCTGCCGGCTCCGTCCGGAACGCTGTGGCCACGCTCGGAGCGGCCATCAGAAGTTCGTGAACCATGTGGCCAGGGTCACCGACGGCACGCTCGCGAAGGCAACGGTGACGCTGACCGTGCGGAAGGTGACCCCGTCGTAGACCGAGTCGGGGGCGAACGCGACGCTCCGCGAATAGCCGGGGAACGCAGCGACCGGGTTCTCGGCCGGGTAGTTCGCGGCGACCAGGTAGGAGAACCCGCGCGAGCTGGAGCCCTTGTCGGCCGCGATCTCCTCCATCTTCGCCTGCGCGAGCTGCGCCATCACGGTGGCGTTCCTCGCCTCGCTGGAGCGGATGGAGGAGTTGGCGAAGAGCATCCCCAGCGGAAGCACCGCCACCGCGGCGATCACGATGATCAGGACCACCTCGGGGAGCGTGAACCCGGCGTCGGGTGCGGCGGCGCTCCGCGCGGGAGCACACCGTGCGGTCGAGCGGCGGGGAGGCGTCATCGCACGACCACCTTTCCCGTCCCCGGGGTGACGTCGACCGTGTCCGAGAGCCCCTGGTAGGTCAGGATCACGCGCCCCGTGGACGCGAGATCGACGCCGCCGCTGTCGCGCGGGACCCCGAAGTAGTCGAACGTGACCGCCTTGGTCGTGCCGAACGTGGCGGACGTGATCGCTACGCCCTTGAACTCGGTCTTGCTGGTGAAGTCCACCCGCAGCGTGCGCGCGCGGTCGGCCGGGTCCGTGAGCGGCGAGGCCACGGTCGGCGCGAAGACCGTGTAGCGCGAGAGCGAGGGCTCGAAGAGGAGCCCGTGCACGACGCGCGTCCCGATCGAGCGGTTCTGTGCGTAGCGGAGGTCCGCGGCCACGCGGCGCGCGGCCGCGTCCAGCCGGAGCTCGGAGATCGCGGTGATCTTGGGATAGGAGAGCCAGGCCAGGATCCCGAGCATCGTGATCACGATCACCAGCTCGGTCAGGCTGAACCCACCCGCGTGGACAGGGGGCGCCGTCGCGCGAGTCGTG
>JANLXD010000244.1:0-4076 GCA_031364935.1 Candidatus Eiseniibacteriota bacterium | reverse complement strand
CCGGGCGTGCCGGGAGTCCCGCGGGGGCGGCGGAGGGGACGAGAATCAAAGCCCCGGCCGCCAGAAGCAGGGCCAGGGAGGTGATGCGGCACGTGAATTGGCGCAATTAACCTACTGTGGTTATGTTAATTGGGGGTGGCGCAGCGAGCAACGGGATCCGCCCTTCGCCTCCCGTTGATACTACTCCAATGGGGCTCGTCCTTCAACCGCCAAGGAGCGGAGGCCAGGCGGGGGTGAAGCCGGTCGTAGAGGCCCCAATCGATTGTGTAGACCGAGTAGACGTAGGGGGTGGGGCGGGTGATCCCCAGATCGGGGATGGTTCGGGAGAAGAGGAACCGGTAGGGGTCCGCCGGATCGTCCGGCGGGGTAAGCCTCCCCTCGCGCGTGCTCCGGTCGATCAGATAGCGCGGGCGTCCCACCGGCTCGAAGAGAAGATTCCAGACGACCGCGTCGTATTCGAACCGCACCGTGATCGGCGCCATCTGGGGCGTGACCAGCCCGAACAGGTCGAGCACGGGCCTGTCGGAGTAGTAGCCGAAGGCGCCGATGTCGGGGACGGCCACCAGCGTGCCTGGAGCGGTTCGCGCGCGAGCCCACAGCCCCAGCTCGGCGAGAGAATCGCGGAGCCCCGCGGTGTGGCGCCGAGCGTGGGGCGCGCTGACCGCGAACGTGACGGCGAGGTTCTGGACGGCGTAGAGAAGAACCGCCACGGCGAGCGCCGCCGCGCGCCGCCGCGCGGACCACGGGAGCGAGGCGTGGCGCACCACCGCCAGCCCGACCAGGATGATCGAGGGCGCGGCGGGCAGCAGGTACCGCGAGACCACCTGCACGCCCCCCGCCGCGTAGGTCGCGACGAGGAGAATCGGCCATCCCACCGTCAGCGCCCAGAAGGCGCGCCGCCCCGGGTTCTTCCCCATCGCGCGCCAGGGCTGGAGCCAGGCCAGGGCGACGACCGCCGCCGCGAGCGGAATGAAATCGGCCGCAAGGAAGATCCGGATCGACTCGCGAAGCGCCGAGACCGCCCGCTCCGGATCCAGCCTCGCGCCGGCCTTGGCGGCGCTGGTGTTCGGCAGCAGGCGGTGGAACCAGGCCCACGCCAACGCGAGCCAGGGACCCGCGGCCAGGGCCGCCCCCGCGAGCAGCGAGCCGAGCCGGCGCACGCGTGCGCGAGGGTCGCTTCCCCGGGCGACCGCCGCGAGCGCGAGCGCGAGGAGGAGCAAGAACTCGGGGCGCGCGAGAAAACCGGCGCCCAGCGTTATCCCCGCAGCGAACGCACTCTTCCTCTCGATCAGCGCGCGCGCCAGGAGGAGGAGCGAGGCGACCGCCAGGGCGAGCGCGAGCGGCGTCTCCATCCCCGAGATCCCCCAGCGCGCCGACCACGCGTGAAGGGCAAGGAGCGCCGCCGCCGCGAGGGCATACCGCGGCTCCCAGCGGAGGACGCGCCCCAGCGCCGCCATCAACACGACTGCGAGCGCGGTGAAGAGCGCCCCCCACGCTTTCGCCACGAGGGCGAGCGGCGGCATTCCGCTCGCGTCGGGTGGCGTGGCGGCGGCTCCCGGGACGAGCGCTCCGGCGCCCGCGAGCAGGAACACCCACAGCGGACTGGTCGCGCCGTAGGTGGGCTCCCCCGCGTTGAACGAGAAGCCCGCGCCCCGCATGAGATTTTTCGCGAACTGGAGATGGATGAACGTGTCGTCGGTGAGATAGCCGCGGAACGGAAGGAGAAGCGCGAGCGCGATCACGACGAGAAGAGCCAGCGCCGCGGTGTGGCGCGGCCGCCAACCGAGGGCGGGGTCCCCCCCGGTCATTGATACAGGGGGAACAGGGGGGCCAGGGGCGTCACGCCCGGGCGAGCCAGCGCGCGACGCGATCCGCCACCGCTTCCGGCGTGAACCCCAGCTCCTTGGCAATCACCTCGGCCGGGGCCGACGCGCCGAACCGGGAAATCCCGATGCGCAGCGCCTCCCGGCCCACGAGCGAGGCCCACGGCTCGGAGCGGGCGGCTTCGATGACCACCGTGGGCACTCCCTCCGGAAGCACCGAGCGACGGTAGGCTTCGGGCTCCGCCTCGAACAGCTCCACGCAGGGCACCGAGACGACGCGTGCGCGAACGCCGCGCTGGGCCAGCGCGGCCCGGGCCGCCGCAGCGAGTCCCACCTCGGATCCGGTGGCCGCCAGCACCACCCCCGGCTTTCCTCCCTCCGCTTCCGCAAGCACGTAGCCGCCGCGCGCCACCAGCGCCCGGTCGAAATTCGCGGGGCGGTCGAGCACCGGCACCTTCTGCCGGGTCAGGAGAAGGGACGTGGGACCGCCGGCGCGCCCGATGGCGCTGGCCCACGCCATCGCGGTCTCGAGGCCGTCGGCCGGTCGCCAGACATGGAGGTTCGGGATCAGCCGGAGCGACGCCGCGTGCTCGATCGGCTGGTGCGTCGGTCCGTCCTCGCCCAGAAAGACGCTGTCGTGCGTGAAGACGAAGATGGAGCGAAGCCCCGTCAGCGCGGCGATGCGGATCGCCGGCCGCATGTAGTCGGAGAAGACGAGGAACGTGGCGCCGAATGGGATGAAGGAGCCGTAGTAGGCGAGGCCGTTCACGATCGTGCCCATGCCGTGCTCGCGCACGCCGAAATGAAGCGTCCGGCCGTCGTATTCCACCGGCGCCTCGGGCTTCAACCCCTGACGCACGACCTGCGGCGCTCCCTTGATATCGGTGACCGTCGAAGGGCCGAGGTCCGCCGAGCCTCCGACCAGCGAGGGAATGGCGGCCGCGGCCGCCTGGATCACCTTGCCCGACCAGGCGCGTGTCGCCAGCGCTTCCTTCTCCCCCACGGCCGCGACGAGCCGGTCCTCGAGATCGACGGGCAGCTCCCGCTTCCAGAAGCGGTCCCAGGCCACTGCCTCGTCGGGGTGCTCGCGGCGCGCCTTTTCCAGCCGCGACTCCCAGGCCGCGCGCTCCTTCCGCTTTGACTCGGCTTCCTCGTGAAAGAATTGTCGCACGTCAGGGGGGACGAGGAAGGGCGGCTCGACCGGCCAGCCCGCCGCCTCCTTGGCGCCCTTCAGCTCGTCGGCGCCGAGAGGCTCGCCGTGGGCCTTCTCGGTTCCCGCCTTCGTGGGCGCTCCCTTTCCGATGATCGTCCGCGCCAGGATCAGCGCCGGTCGCTCGGCCTGCGCGACGGCATCGGCCAGCGCCCCCTCCACGGCCCGGCGGTCGTGGCCGTCCACGCGCCGCGTCCACCAGCCGTAGGCATCGAAGCGCTGGGCCACGTCCTCGGTGAAGGCGAGCTCGGTCGGGCCTTCGATGGAGATGTGATTGTCGTCGTAGAGATAGACCAGATTTCCGAGCCGCCAGTAGCCGGCGAGCGAAGCGGCTTCGGACGAGACCCCTTCCATCAGGTCGCCGTCGCTCACGATTCCGTAGACGTGGTGATCCAGGAGCGATCCCAGGTTGGGAAAGCGGGCGCGCATCATCCGCTGCGCAAGCGCCATCCCCACGCCGTTTCCGAATCCCTGCCCCAAGGGCCCGGTGGTCGCCTCGACGCCCGGTGTGTGCCCCGCCTCGGGGTGCCCCGGTGTGCGCGAGCCCCACTGGCGGAAGCGCTCCAGCTCCGTGAGCGGCAGATCGAATTCGTAGAGGTGAAGCAGCGAGTAGAGGAGCATCGAGGCGTGGCCCGCCGAGAGGACGAACCGGTCGCGCCCGACCCAGTGCGGGTCGGCGGGATCGAATTGCAGGAAGCGGGACCAGAGGACGAACGCCATATCGGCGGCGCCCATCGGCGTGCCGGGATGGCCCGACTTCGCCTTCTCCACCGCGTCGGCGGAGAGAAACTTGATCGTGTTCACGCACTGCTGTTCCAGGTCTACGGTCGTGGCCGGCATGGGCTCCCTCGATGCTCCCGTCGATGCGGCTCTCGGGGACGGTTGACCCGTCGCCTCCGCGCCGCCACGGTGTATCATAACTCCTGTCACCTGTGCATCCCTCTAAGGATGGAGAGACAGATGAACATGAATCGATCGAAGAAGGTTCCGATGCGGGTTCTCCTCGCGTTCCTCCTCGTGGCCCATCGTCTGGGCCACGAGGA
>JANLXD010000242.1:0-2790 GCA_031364935.1 Candidatus Eiseniibacteriota bacterium | reverse complement strand
CCGCCAGGAGCGGGTCGGCCGCTTTGGCCGCCGGTTCACCATGTACAAGTTCCGCACGATGGCGGCCGGCAACGATCCCAGCGTCCACCGCGAGTACCTCGACGCCTTCATCAAAAGCGGCGCCGCCGCTTCCGTGAGCGCCGATGGCACCAAGATCTACAAGCTCACCAGCGATCCGCGAGTCACCTCGGTGGGCGCATGGCTCCGGGCGTTCTCGCTCGACGAGCTGCCGCAGCTGTGGAACGTGCTGAAGGGGGAGATGAGCCTGGTGGGACCGCGCCCCTGCCTCCCCTACGAGTGGGAGCTGTATCGCCCCTGGCAGCGCCGCCGGCTGGACGTGATCCCGGGGTGCACCGGCCTCTGGCAGGTCACGGCGCGAAGCCACGTCACGTTCGATGAGATGGTCATTCTGGATCTGCACTACGCGCATCACGGAAGTGTAGGCCGGGACCTGTGGCTGATCGCTCAGACAATCCCGGCCATGGTCCGAGGCCGCGGCGGGTACTAGGCGGTCTTTTCGGGACGGGGAACATGGGGAGGGGACGATGCACGTCGGCGTGATCGGCTGCGGCTACTGGGGACCCAATCTGATCCGGAATCTCATCTCGGGCCGTAAGTGCGAGGCGATCACCGTCTGCGATCCGAGCGATGACAACCTGAACAAGGCGCGCGAGCGTTTCCCGCACCTCCAGTGTGTTTCCAGGGTGGACGATCTTCTGGACGACGACACCGTGGACGCCGTACTGATCGCGACTCCCGTCTCCACGCATTTCGACCTGGCTCGGGCTTGCCTCGAGTCGGGACGCCATACGTTCGTCGAGAAACCCCTGACCACCTCCGCTGTTGAGGCCGAGCGGTTGATCGCCTTGGCCGATCAGATGGGCGTGACGCTGATGGTGGGGCACACCTTCGAGTTCTCGCCTCCCGTGGTCAAGATCAAGGAGATCATCGAGTCGGGGAGCCTGGGTGACATCTACTACGTCTCGGCCATCCGCGTGAACCTGGGCATCCACCAGAAGGACGTGAGCGTGGTGTGGGACCTGGCCCCGCACGATCTTTCGATGCTCTTCTACTGGTTGGACGAGGCTCCCTCGGCCGTCTCCATGATGGGCGGCGCCTACGTTCGCCCCGCGATCTCCGACGTCGCGTTCATCAATCTGCAGTTCGCGAGCGGAACCATCGCGAACATCCAGGTGTCATGGCTCTCGCCCAGCAAGCTGCGGCAGACGACCATCGTGGGCTCGCAGAAAATGCTCATCTACGACGACACGAACGCCATGGAGCGCGTGAAGGTCTACGACCGCGGCGTGGAATTCCGCGACCCGGTCACGTTCAACGAATACTCGCTGACCTATCGCACCGGAGACATCGTGTCGCCCGCGATCCCGACCACCGAGCCGCTTCAGCTCGAGCTGGATCACTTTTTGGAGTGCGTGAAGAGCGGCCAGCGGCCCCGTACCGATGGGTTGAGCGGGTTGCGGGTGGTCCGGGTCCTGGAGGCGATCGAGCGGAGCGGGAAGAACGGGAACCGGCTGGAGCAGATTCTCCCCGATGGGGCTGTGGCTCCTATGGATCCGCTGGAGATGGCGCGCGCGCGGAAGCTGGTTGGAGCGAGGAATGGGCACGGGAATGGCCACGGCGGCGGGAACGGCCACGGGAATGGTGGCTGATGGTGGCTGACGTGAGGGTCGGCCGGTGACTCGGGGAGCGCTCGTAGAGGTCCTGCCGGGCGTCCAGGTCTATCCCAACGTCGAGATCGGCGAGGGAGCCGTGCTGGAGCCGCCGCTGATCCTGGGCAAGCCGCCGCGCGGCAAGGAGCCCGGCGAGCTGAAGCTGGTGATCGGCGCGGGCGCCATCATTCGGCCGTTCACGACCATCTATGCCGGGTCGGTCCTGGGTGACGGTGTCCAGACAGGGCAGTGCGTCTCGATCCGCGAGGACAATGAGATCGGTTCCGGAGTCTCGATCGGGACCGGCGCCATATTGGAATTTGGTAACCGCGTGGGCGACCGGTCGCGCATCCACTCCGGCTGCTTTTTAGAGATGACCATCATTGAAGAAGACGTGTTCGTGGGCCCACGAGTCGTCTTCACCGACGACCCCCACCCCATGGGCTGCCCCCGCTACAAGGAGTGCCTCGGCGGCGTCACCGTGCGCACGCTGGCCCGGATCGGCGCCAATTGCACGCTGTTGCCAGGCGTGGTTGTTGGCCGGAATACGCTCGTCGGCGCCGGCAGTGTCGTAACCCGCAACGTCCCCGACGACATGGTAGTCGCCGGGAACCCCGCCAAAGTGATCAAGGCCGTCGCCGACCTCAAGTGCGTGGCCGGGTTCTTTGATCGCCCCTATGATTGGGCTCCTTATAAGAAGTAGGGTAGGGATATGCCCAAAAGTCCCGAACACGAATTGGGGGTGGCGCTGTGCCTCCAATGCGGCTTGCCCAAGGCCGGCCCATTTGCGAGCTGCGATGCTTGCGGGTACCTCCCCAGTGACGACGAGTCGCGGACCAAGTCGGTGATTCTCTCCAGCCTTTACCTCGACAAGAATACTCTCGAAGATTTCGCCCGCCGGATCCAGGCGGGCGAGCAATGCAATTTCGAACCCCAGGTTCTGGCCCATGTCCGAGAGCAGCTCGCTAAAATGGTTCCCGGTCGCCAGGACTCCGAGCTTCCCGAACATGAACGTTCCCGGTTGCCTTTCCCCGAGGTCGGGGGATTTTCCCGAACGGAGCCGATCCACTTTCCCAAGCCAGGCCACGGTTACACGGTCACGTACACGGCTGAAGGCGGC
>JANLXD010000198.1:0-2709 GCA_031364935.1 Candidatus Eiseniibacteriota bacterium | reverse complement strand
GGTAGGCTTCCGGGTTGCGGGCGTCGATGACGAACGCGGTGCGATCCTCCCAGAGGACACGTCGTAGAGCCGCCGGCTCGATCTGCGTGGGCTCCCCCAGGGCGCGCCAAACGGGGATGCCGAGCTGGTAGCGGCGGACGTTGGTGTACCCGGCCGTCTTCAGCTCCGCCGCGAGCCGCTTGCTCTTTCCGCAGAAGGGCCCGTTGCAGTAGAGGACGACGGGAGCCGCTTTGTTCTCGTGCAGCACGCGGCCGATTTCCGCCACGTCCGAGACATAGTGGGACATGGGCACGCCCGGCTTGGCGGCCACGTTTTGCGCTCCAGGGATGTGGCTGACCGCGTATTCCCGAAACGGGCGCGCGTCGAAGACGACCGCCGAGCCGGCATCGAGAATGCCCTTCAGCTCCTCGGTGGAGATTTCCGGAGTCGCTTCGCCGGTTTCACCCAGCGTCGCGCGGAAGATGGAGGCAGCGGCGGGAGCATCCGCGGCGACGGCGACCTCGAGCCGCGGCGAAACACCTACGAGCAGTACCGCGAGGATCCAAGCGAATCGGGGACCGATCGTCATGGGCAGCCCTCCGTCGAAAGTCGGCCGTGTGGTCTACTCGGGAAGCGCCTCCAGCAACATCCGCAACGCGCCGGGATCAGCCGGCTTCACCAGGTGGCGCGCGAATCCGGCCTCCCGTGAGCGCATCCGGTCCTCTTCCTGACTGTACCCCGTCATGGCGATGAGGACCGTGTTCCGGAGTCCGGGCATGGCATGCATCCGGCGGGCCACTTCGTACCCGTCCATTCCGGGCAGCCCGATGTCGAGGAGCACGACCTCGGGCTGAAACTCGGCGGCCATGTCCAACGCCTCGACTCCGTCGCGCGCGCTTCGGGCGTTGTGTCCCCACGCCTTGAGGAGCATCTCCATGCTCTCGGTGGAGTCGAGGTTGTCGTCCACGACCAGGACCCGCCGTCTTACCCGCGTGACCGGCCCCGCGCCGGGAGCGGCCCCGGAGGCATCCGAGCGGGGCGCGGCCACCGCCGGAAGCCGCACGACGAACTCACTCCCCTTGTTGTGGCCTTCGCTATTGGCCTCGACGGATCCGCCATGGAGCGCGACCAGGCGCTCCACGAGGGTCAGCCCGATCCCGAGACCGCCCTCCGACCGGTCCAGCGTCCGCGTGCCCTGCATGAACAGGTCAAAGATCTTGGATCGAAGATCCGGGTGGATGCCCACACCCGAGTCGCGGACACGGATCACCGCGAGGCCCTGCTCCAGGTTCGCGCTCAGCCAGATGCGTCCGCGCTCCGGTGTGTACTTGGCCGCGTTGTTCAGCAGATTCAGGACGACCTGGGAGAGCCGGATCAGGTCTCCCTCGACCCAGATCGGCTTCTCGGGCAGGCGAACCTCCAGCGTGTGGTGCCGTTCCTCGACGAGAGGACAGCTCGCTTCCACGGCTCGCTCGAAGACGACGGCGAGATCGAGCCGTTCCCGCTGAAGCGTGAGACGTCCGCTGGTGATCCGGCTCACGTCGAGGAGATCGTCCACCAGTCGCCCGAGATGGGCCGTCTGGCGCTCGATGACGTCCCGCGACCACTGCACCGTGGGGTCCTCGATATGCCGGGAGTGCATCAAGCTCACCGCGTTCCGGATCGGCGCGAGCGGGTTCCTGAGCTCGTGGGCCAGCATCGCCAGGAACTCGTTCACCTGGCGGGTGGTCTCCTCGAGCACTACCATCCGGCGCCGCTGCGTCAGGTCCTGGGTGACCTTGGCGTAGCCGCGCAGCGCTCCGTCCGCGTTGTAGAGCCCGGTGATAACCACGTTGGCCCAAAATCGGGTCCCGTCGTTCCGCACGCGCCACCCGTCGTCCGTCGCGCGCCCGTGGATGCGCGCCTCGTCGAGCAGACGCTGGGGCTTTCCGTGGGCCAGATCCTCCGGTGTGTAGAACACCGCGATGTGCCGTCCGAGGATCTCCTGGGAAGCGTATCCCTGGATGCGCCGGGCGCCGACGTTCCAGCTCCCCACCTGCCCGGCGGGATTCAGAAGGATGATCGAATAGTCGGTGACGCCCTCGAAGAGGAGGCGGAACCTCTCTTCGCTCTCCCGCAGCGATTCCTCGTGGCGGCGTCGCTCGGTGAGGTCGCGGGTGATCTTCGAGAATCCGAGGAGATTCCCGTTCTGGTCACGAAGCGCCGTGATGACGACGTTGGCCCAGAAACGGGAGCCGTCCTTGCGCACGCGCCACCCCTCGTCCTCGAAGCGCCCCTCCGCCGTCGCCGCCTCGATCTCGCGCTCCGGCCAGTGGCGCTCCACCGCCTCAGCCGGATAGAAGCGGGAGAAGTGCTGCCCGATGATTTCGTGGGCGGCGTACCCCTTGATGCGCTCCGCGCCCTGGTTCCAGCTCCGGACGATCCCCTCCGGGCTGAGGAGGAAAATGGCGTAATCGCGCACGCCTTCGACCATCAAGCGGAAGGACTCGTCGCTTGTTAGGACGGGCTTGGTCTGGGTCCCGGAGGCCCGGGGGGATGGCTGGTCGGGCTTGATCATTCGGTCACACGGGGGGGCGGCTCCGGCTCATGGCCGAGCCCGCCCGCGACCGAACAAGTCTAGACCATCCGGCGGCGGGTCAGAAGGCCTTCGACCGCCTCCGCGCCGAGTCCACGCTCAAGCGGCCGGAGCCTCGGGCGGCCATGTACAGGAAGAGGAAGCAGTAGAGGACC
>JANLXD010000316.1:0-10939 GCA_031364935.1 Candidatus Eiseniibacteriota bacterium | reverse complement strand
ACTTCCTCGCGCCGGTCGCCGCCCGGCGTCGGCGTGATGCTGACCCGGATGGTGTCGCCGATTCCCTCCAGGAGGAGCACCGAGAGGCCGGCGGCCGACGCGACGGTCCCCTTCAGGCCCATCCCCGCTTCGGTCAATCCGAGGTGGAGCGCGAAGTCGGTCTCCGCCGCGAGCCGGCGGTAGAGGGCGACCAGGTCGCGCACGCCGGAGACCTTCGCGGAGAGGACGATGGCGTCGTGCGGCTGTCCGAATTCCTCGGCGAGCGCGGCCGAGCGCACCGCGCTCTGGAACATGGCGTCGAGCGTGACCTCTCGGTCAGGCCGCGGCGAGGCGCTGCGCGCGTTCTCGTCCATCAGCGAGGTCAACAGCTCGCGGTCGAGCGATCCCCAGTTCACCCCGATCCGCACCGGCTTTCCGTGCCGGACCGCTGCCTCGATGATCTTCCGGAAGTGCTCGTCGTGACGCTTCCCGGTGCCCACGTTGCCGGGGTTGATGCGGTACTTGTCGAGCGCGCGGGCGCACTCGGGGTGCTCGCTCAGAAGCAGATGTCCGCTGAAGTGGAAGTCGCCCACGATCGGAGTGGAGAGCCCTGCCTCCCGGACGCGCGCGGCGATCTCGGGCACCGCCTTGGCCGCCTCGGGGGTGTTCACGGTGACCCGCACCAGCTCCGATCCTGCCTCGGCCAGGGCGATCACCTGCGCGGCGGTGGCCGACGCGTCGGCCGTGTCCGTGTTCGTCATCGACTGGACCGCCACGGGATGACCGCCGCCGACCGTGACCGAGCCGATGCGCACCGCTGTCGAGCGGCGGCGGGAACGGTCGGACGCGTGCGGCGGGGAGGCGCCGGCAGGCTTCAAACTGATGAGCGGCATCCGTCCAGTCTAGTACACTGCGGGGATGCCTGCATCGGCCGAAGTCCGCACCATGTTCGCGTCGGTGGCGCGCTCCTACGACCGCGCCAACCAGATCCTCTCCCTGGGGATGCACCACGGGTGGCGCCGCGCGGCCGTGCGATGGAGCGGCGCCGGCCCCGGGGACCGGGTGCTCGACTGCGCCACCGGGACGGGGGACCTGGCGCTGGAATTCCGGCGCGCGGTGGGGGACCGCGGCGAGGTGGTGGCCACCGACTTCTGCGACGAGATGCTCGCGCTCGGCCCCGCCAAGGCGGCCCGCGCCGGACTCTCGGTTCGATTCGAGCCCGCCGACCTGCTCGCGCTCCCGTACGCGGACGCGTCATTCGACGTGGTTTCCGTGGCGTTCGGGATTCGAAACGTCGAGGACCCCGCGCGCGGCATCCGCGAGATGGCGCGCGTCGCCAAGCCTGGCGGCCGCGTCGTCGTGCTCGAGTTCGGCCAGCCCGGCGGCGCGCTCTTCGGGTCTCTCTTCCGCTGGTACAGCCGCGCCGTTCTCCCTCGCGTCGGGGGCTGGATCAGCGGCAAGCGCTCGGCCTACGAATACCTGGATCGCACCGCGTCCCAATTCCCCGCGGGGGCGGCGTTCGCGGAGCTGATGCGCGGGACGGGCCGCTTCCGCGACGTGCGCGGGCGCGCGCTGACGGGCGGCGTGGCCTACGTGTATGTCGGCGAGGTCGCATGATCGAAGCGGTCTTTCCGATCCGCTTCCAGGACGTGGACGCCGCCGGAGTGCTCTTCTTCGGGCGGATCTACGATTACTGCCATCAGGCGTACGAGGAGCTGTGGGCGGCGGCTGGCGTCGATCGGAAGTGGATCTTCTCGGGCGCCGACTTCCTCATCCCCATCGCGCACAGCGAGGCCGACTACAAGGCACCGATCCGCCACGGCGAGCGCGTGACGGTGCGCGTGGACGTGACGCATGTGGGGCGCGCCTCGTTCCACCTGGCCTATCTCGTGCTCGGCCCGCGCGGCGCGACCGATCTTCGGGCCAGCGCGAGAACGGTCCACGCCTTCGTGGGCAGGGAAGAGATGCGACCCATTCCAATCCCCGAGAGACTACGGGTGTTTCTGCTTGGCCATCTCGTCGAGAAGAAGCTCCCGCACCACGCGCCGAAGTAGCTTTCCCGAAGCGGTGCGCGGGAGCGCCCCGACCGTGATCAGATGTCGGGGCAGCTTGAAGCCGGAGAGGGTGGCGCCCGCGTGCGCGCGCAGCGCTTCGAGCGTGGTCGAGCGTCCCGGGCGAAGCTCGACCGCGGCGGCCACCTCCTGACCCCACTCGCGCGAGGGGAGCGCGACCACGCACGCCGCGGCCACGCCGGGATGCGTACCGAGGACGCGCTCCACCTCCTCGGGGGATACGTTCTCGCCCCCCGTCACGATGCGGTCGGCCCGGCGGTCCAGCACGACCAGCCGTCCCTCGGGATCCCACCGCCCCACGTCGCCGGTCCGGAGCCACCGTTTGGAGAGCGCTGACTGATTGTCGGCCGGATCTCCGAGGTAGCCGGCCATCACCATGGGGCCGCGCACCACGATCTCTCCCTCGTCTCCAGGCTCCACGCGGCGGTCGTCGGTGTCGCGGATCTCGACCTGCACGAACGGCAGCGGCCGCCCGGCGGTCGAGAGGCCGCGCGGCCACTCGCCGGGCGACAGCGTGGTCACCTGCGAGGCCGCCTCGGTGAGCCCGTACGTGGGAAGCGCGCGCATGCCGAGCGCCGCCGCGTTCTCGAGGAGGGCCGGCGGGATCGGCCCGCCTCCGACCAGCACCCCGCGGAGCGACGCGGGATACGGCTGATTCCGGCGCGACTCGAGGAGCCTGGCGAGCATCGTGGGAACTACCGAGAGCAGGGTGACCCCCTCGTGATCGATCGCGCGGTGCACGGCCTCGACGTCGAAGCGCTCATGGAGCAGGGCGGCCGTCCCGTAGAGAGCGCTCCGGACCACGATCGAGAGCCCGCCGACGTGGTGAAGGGGCATGGGGCAGAGCCAGAGATCGTCGGCACGGACACCGAGGTTCCGCGCCGACGCGATCGCGCTCCACAGGAAGTTTCCGTGGGTGAGCGCCACCGCCCGCGCCGCACCCGAAGTGCCGGACGTGAAACAGACCGCCGCCGGCGCGTCGAGACGCCGTTCCATGAAGAGGTCGGGGCCCGACTCGCGAGGGGCCGCGGCCGCGGCTTCGGACGCCGCCGCTTGGGGAGGAGGCGCGCCGTCCAGGTGCGGGATGTCCAGGTCGCCGGCCGTCAGCGTGAAATCGACCGCGGAGCGCTCCCGCATGGCCTGCCGCTCAGCGGGCGTGGTGTTCGGGCCCACGATCACCGGGAGCGAGCCGATGCGCTGCACCGCGTGGAGCGCGACCGCGAAGGCCACGGGATCCTCGAAGGCGAATTCGAGCGAGATGTGCTCCCCGGCGCCCAGCCCCTTCGCCAAGAGGGCATCGGCCGCGGCCCAGACCGCCCGGTCCAGCTCGGCGTACGTCCAGACCGATCGGGAGCTCCGGAGCGCCGCGCGGCCGGGCTGGGCGGCCGACCAGAACCGGACAGGGTCGTGCGTGATCACGCCGCCTCCACCACCGCGGCTTCGCGGAGCCGGCGCGGATCGAGCGCGATGCCGAGTCCGGGCACGCGGGGCACGGGAACCGCTCCGCCGAGCATCACGGGGCCCTCGGCCACGTCTTCGCGGAGCGCGGGTCCGGTCGCGACCCCGTGGGCAAACGGACCTGCACCCAGGGACGCGGCCAGGTGGAGCGCGCCCGTGCGACCGATGGCGCTTTCGACGAGCGTGGTGACCACGACCAGAACCCCGCGCTCGCGCGCCAGCGCCGCCATCGCGCGGGCGGCGTGGAGCCCGCCCAGCGCCATCGGTTTCAGAATCAGGATGTCCGCGGCCTCCGCGTCGAGCAGCCGGCGCACGGCGCGCGCATCGCACGCCGCCTCGTCCGCCGCAATCGGCACGCCGGCCGCTCGGCGCACGCGGGCGAGTCCGGCCACGTCGGAGGCGGACACCGGCTGCTCCACGTACTCCAGCCCGTAGACGCGAAGGGCGGCGAGGGCCGCGAGCGCCTCCGCTTCCGTCCACGCCTGGTTCGCGTCGAGGCGGATGGCCACCGGCTCTCCCGCCTCCTCGCGCACCGCGCGCACGCGCGCGAGGTCTTCGTGGAGCGCGCCGCCTCCCACCTTCACCTTGATCGTCCGCGCTCCCGCCAGGACCGCCTCCCGGGCCAGCGCGCCCGCGCGCGCGGCGTCGACGCGAGGCACCACCGCGTTGGCCGGCACCACGTCGAGAGCCTCCGCGCCGCCGAGGAGGGTCGCGATCGGCACCCCGGCGCGCTGCGCCGCCAGGTCGTGGAGCGCCAGGTCGATCGCGTGCCGCGCCGCCGGCGCCGCCGCGACCGGAGCCAGGTGCGTGAGGTGGGCCGCGCCCTCGAGATACGAATCCGCCTCAAGGCCGATCAGCCTGCGCGCCGCGGTGCGGAGCGCCGCCACGCACGATCCGATCGTCTCCAGTCCGAACCCGGGGAGCGGGGCCGCGTCCCCCAGGCCCAGCCGCCCGTCCTCCTCCTCGAGGATGAGGAGGCAGCCGTGCCGGTCGAGGACGGGGCCCTCCGCGGTGGGCCATGGGTCGCGCAGGGGAAGCCGGTAGGGAACCAGCCGCACCGACCGGATGGTCACAGGAGGATCCCCAGCGCGAACAGGAGGCCGAAGAGGGCGTGGAGTCGCGCGGTGGCGACGAGCGCCCGGTTGAGGGAGGGGCCGTCGGCGCGCGTGAGCACCACGCGGAGAAGCGAGAGCGCGAGCGGAAGCGTGAGAAGCGGCAGGAGCCCGGCCCATCGGAGCTCTCCTCCGCGCCAGAGAAGCAACGGGATCGCGTACGCCAGGGCGAGCATCAGCCCGTACTCGGCGCGCGCCGCGCCGCGCCCCAGCGTCACCGCGAGCGTCCGCTTTCCGCTCGTGCGGTCCGCGTCCACGTCGCGGATGTTGTTCACGACGAGGATATTGGTGCAGAGCGCACCGACGGGGAGCGCCGCCGCGAGGGCGAGCGGGGAGATCGAGCCCGCCTGGACGTAGGCCGTGCCCGCCACCGCCACCACGCCGAAGAAGAGGAAAACCGCGGCGTCGCCGAGCCCATGGTATCCGAGCGCCCACCGCCCCGCCGTGTAGCCGATGCCGGCCGCGATCGAGGCGATGCCGATGACCACGATGGGCCAGCCGCCCACACTCGCGAGGTAGACGCCCGCGAGCGCGGCCAGCGCGAAGGAGGCGACCATGGCGCGTCGGATCTCGTCGGTGGCCAGCCAGCCCGCGGCGAGAACGCGCGTCGGGCCGGTGCGTCCGCCGTGATCGGCTCCCTTCTGGTAGTCGTAGAGATCGTTCGCGAAGTTGGTGCCGATCTGGATCAGGAGGGCGCCCGCGAGGGCCGCGAGCGCGGGACCGGCCCGGAAAAATCCCTGTCGCGCGGCCACCGCGCTTCCGACCATCACGGGCACGACCGCGGCCGCGAGCGTCGGGACGCGCAGCGCGAGCAGCCAGACACGCGCGCGATCGGGCGGGACGGTCGCCACGCCGGAACGCGCTTCCATGGCGCTAGGGAAGCCGCCGGAACCGCGCGAAGTCGGGCTTCCGCCGTTCGAGGTAGGCGTTGCGTCCCTCCTGAGCCTCCTCGCTCATGTAGTAGAGAAGGGTCGCGTTCCCGGCCAGCTCTTGAAGTCCGGTCTGCCCGTCGCAGTCGGCGTTCAAGGCCGCCTTCACGCAGCGGAGCGCCATGGGGCTCATCGTGAGCATCTCGCGGCACCACGCCACCGTCTCTTCCTCCAGCCGCGACAGCGGGACCACCGCGTTCACCAGACCCATCGCGAGCGCCTGCTTCGCGTCGTACTGCCGGCAGAGAAACCAGATCTCCCGCGCGCGCTTCTGGCCGACGATGCGCGCCAGGTACGAAGCGCCGAAGCCCCCGTCGAAGGATCCGACCTTGGGGCCCGTCTGTCCGAACTTCGCGTTGTCGGCCGCGATGGTCAGGTCGCATACCACGTGCAGCACGTGCCCGCCGCCGACCGCGAACCCGGCGACCATGGCCACGACCGGCTTCGGGAGCGTGCGGATCTGCCGCTGCAGATCGAGCACGTTCAGCCGGGGCACCTGATCGTCGCCGACATAGCCTTTGTCGCCGCGCACGCGCTGGTCGCCGCCCGAGCAGAACGCTTCGTCTCCCGCGCCCGTGAGGATGATCACGCCGATCTCCGGATCCTCGCGGGCGTCCTCGAAGGCGAGGCCCATCTCGCGGACCGTGAGCGGCCGGAACGCGTTTCGAACGTCGGGGCGGTTGATCGTGATCTTGGCGATCCCCTCCGCCTTCTCATAGAAAATGTCGGTGAATGTCTTCGCCGGTTTCCAGGCGAGCGCAGATGCGGCGGGCATGGCGTGGCTCCTAGGGAATGGACGAGCGGGCCGACGAACGGTCCGCGCTCGCGTGGGGTCCGAGGTGCTCGAGGAGCGCGCGCTCGAACGCTTCCGGCTGCTCCAGGTGAACGTTGTGGCCGGCTTTGAGGATGACCCGGTGCCGCGCGTCGGGCATCGCCGCGGCCATCGCGGACGCGAGCGCGCCGTACTTCTCGTCGAGGGCGCCCGTGACGAGGAGCGTGCGGCACGTGATCGACGCGAGCCGCGCTCCCAGATACGGCTGCGTCCCCTGGCCCAGTCCCCGGAGGGAGCCGGCGAGTCCCGCGGCACTGTTCCGGAGGCGACTCTCGCGGAGCGCGGCGCGCACGGGGGAAGGAAGCGCCGCCTGCGTGGCGAAGAGGGCTTGCGCGCCCCAGTGATCCGCGAACCATTCGACTCCACGCCGCTCGATCTCGGCGGCCAGGGCCTCGTCGGCCGCGCGCCGCGACTCGCGCTCCGGCTCCGCTTGAATTCCCGGCGAGGCGCTCTCGAGCAGGAGCGAGCGGACGCGCTTCGGGTGGGCCACGGCCGCGTGGAGCGCGACCCGCCCGCCCATCGAGTAGCCCACCCAGTGCGCGTCGGGGATTCCGCTCGACTCGAGAAGCGCGTCCAAGTCGCGGGTCGTCTCCTCGACCGTGAAGCGCGCCGCATCCTCCGGCGCGTCGGTGTCGCCGTGCCCCGGCAGGTCGACGGCCACGGCGCGGAAGCCCAGGCGTTCGACCGTTTCGCCGCATCGCTCCCAGTCGCTGGCCGAGCCGGCGAAGCCGTGGAGGAAGACCGCGGCCGGGGCCTTGGTCCGCTTCGACCCCCAGATCACGAAGTGATAGCGAAGCCCGCGCTCGACGAAGAGACGGCTGCCGCTCACAGCGCTTCCTCCACCGCGCGGATCGCGTCCGCCAGGAGGGTCCGATGGTGCTCGGCGTTCCGCGCACGGTCGGTGCGCACTTCGATGATCTCGCTCCGGCGGGCGCGCAGGGCGTCGCCCGCGCGCGCGACCAATTCCCGCCGCGAGGCGGGCCGCGAGTAGGGAATGCCGTAGAGGGCCGCGGCGGCCCCGAACTCCAGGCCGTGCGGCGTGCCGAAGTAGCGCTCGAAGAGATCGCGATGCTCCGCGGCGGGGAGGAAGGAGAAGATGCCGCCGCCGTCGTTGTTGACCACCACGATCACGGCGCGCGCCCGCCCTTCGCGGAGCGCGGAGAGCCCGTTCAGGTCGTGGTGGAACGAGAGGTCCCCGACCACGGCCAGGAGGGGCGCGTCCCCGGCGGCGCTCGCTCCGAGCGCCGTGGATACGACGCCGTCGATGCCGTTCAATCCCCGGTTCGCGATCGCGCGGATCGGAAGGTCCGATGCGGGCGCGAACGAATCGAGATCGCGGACCGGCATGCTGTTCCCGGCCATGAGCAGGGCTCCGGCCGGGAGCGCGGCGAGGAGCGCGGGGAAGACGGAAGCCTCGGTGATCGTGTCCGGGTCGGCGGAGAGGCCACGCGTCAGCGCGGCGCGCGCCGCCTGCTCCGCGCGCGCGAAGAGGTCGCGCCAGTCGGGCCCGCCGCTCGGGCCGGACGCGGAGGGTGCCGCGTCGGCGGCCGCCAGCGCGTTGGCCAGAGCGGCGGCAGTCGGGGCCGAGTCGCCCCGGAGGACCGTGGCCATGCGGCGTCCCGGATCGCGGAACGAACCGGCCGGGTCCACGCCGACGTGAAGCGCCGCGGCATACCGCGCGGCGTATCGATCGAACGCCTTGGACGTCGGAGGCGCGCCGAAGTAGAGGAACGCCTCGGGAGCCGGACCGTCGACGAATCGCTGCGAGCGGAGAAAGACATCGTAAGCACCCAGGATGCCCGAGCGATCGTGCGCGCCATACCGGAGGCCGGACAGGGGATCGGCCAGGACCGGATACCCGGTCGCTTCCGCCAGCTCGCGGATCGCGTCCGGGTAATCGGCGCCCGCGTCGTCGGGTCCGGCGACGATGAGCCCGCGCTTCAAGCGCGCGAGCTTCCGCGCGACGCGGTCGACGGCCTTTTGCGGCGGCCCGACTCGCTCGGGAGCATCGGCGTTGTCGTCGAGGGAGGTGTCCGCGCTTCCCGCCGCCGCACGCCCGGCGTTCGGCGCCACGTCATCGGGCCGGGGAAGCAGCGGCTCGCGGAATGGAAAGTTCAGGTGGACCGGGCCGGCCGGGGGACCCCACGCCGCGGCCACGGCGCGCTGGCCCAGCGAGCCCACGTAGCGGAGCGGCTCCGGACCGGGGGACGGCGTTCCGACTTCGCAGAACCAGCGCACCGCGCCGCCGAAGAGGCGGAGCTGATCGGTCGTCTGCGGCGCTCCTGTGTCGCGAAGCTCCGGCGGACGGTCGGCTGTCAGCGCGATCAGCGGGACCCGCGCGTGATGGGCCTCGAGGATCGCGGGATGGAAGTTGGCGGCCGCGGTGCCCGAGGTCGAGAGCACCGCCGCGGGACGGCCGGAGGCCTTGGCCAGCCCCAGAGCGAAGAAGGCCCCGGCGCGCTCGTCCAGCGCCACATGGGTGCGTATTCGGGAGCGGTGGAGGGCGGCCGCCAGGGGAGCGGAGCGCGATCCGGGAGAGACGACCGCCTCGCGCACGCCAGCGTGGGCCAGCGCGGCCACGAACCGCTCCGCCCAGCGGAGATTGAGCGCGCCGGTCTCTTCCGCCGCATCCCGCGTGCCGGCTTCCTCCACGCTTGAGCTGCGCGCGGGCGTCGGGGTTCTCCGTTCAACTCCCGGCATCGGCGATCGCCTCCCGCGCGACCGAGAGCTTGAGCTCGGTCTCGGCCCATTCCGCGGCCGGGTCGGAGCCCGCGACAATGCCCGCGCCCGCGAAGAGGAGCGCGCGTCGCCCATGGATCAGCGCGGAGCGAATCCCCACGGCGAAATCGCCGCGGCCGTCCGCGCCCATCCAGCCGACCGCGCCCGCGTACCATCCGCGGTGGCTCGGCTCGAGCGCGCGAATCAATTGGAGCGCCTCGCCGCGCGGCGATCCCGCGACGGCCGGCGTGGGGTGGACCCGCTCGACGAAATCGAGCACGTGCGCGCGGGCATGCGCCCGGCCGGAGATGCGGGTCTTCAGATGCGTGAGATGGCGGTGGCGCTGGAGCGACGGAGCGGGATCGGCTTCCACCGAATCGCAGAGTGGCGCCAGCGCCTCCACGATGTGGCGGACCACGAACGCGTGCTCGCTCCGGTCTTTTCCATTCTCTCCGGTCTCCCCCATATAAAAGAGAGCCGCGTCCGCGGCCGTGCCGGCCACCGCGTCGGAGACCACCACGCCGTCGCGTCGCGCCACGAGACGCTCCGGGCTCGCGCCGACGAACGACGCGCCCGAGGCGGGGCGGACGAAGAAGCGGTAGCACTCGGGATTGGCGCCGACCAGGCTGCCCAGGACGCGCGCCGGATCGATCTCGCGCGCACACTCCATTTCGACCGCGCGAGCGAGCACCGCCTTCTGAAGGGAGCCCGCCGCGATCTCGTTCAGCACCGCGCGCGCGCCGTCGGCCCATTCCTCTTCGCCCCACACCGGCAGCCGGGGCCGCGCGAGCGATGGGGCGGGGCGCGCGGCGGGACTGTCTCCGTCCACGCGGCGCCACGAGGAGGTGCCCGCGTCGAGTCCCAATCCGGCCGTCCAGATCTCCGCGGGGACGAAGAAGACGGCGTCTCCAAATCCCGCCGGAGAGCCGGCCGAGCCCTCGGCGAAGGAGAAACCGCCCACCGCGATCAGCGGCGGCCGCTCACTCCCTTCGTCGGCGACGGCGGCTTCGGCGAGGCCGTTCAGCCAGCTCTTGGCCGCCTGAAACCGGCCCGGTCCGGAGCCCTCGAATCGCGCCACGGCGCCAAACCCGGCCACCACGTCGCCGTCCGGCGTGAGCCACGCGAAGGCGGGTCCTTTGTCGCGCAGGCGGTTGAGAATGGTATCCAGGTCGAGCGTCGGGCCCTGCTTCCGCCGGCCCGCGAGTGTCGGAGGGAGCAGCGCCGATTCGGTCCGGGACTCCGCGGGAGCATCGGGGCCGGAACGGGGAGCCCGCAGATCGAGCGAGCGGGAGTCGGGGCGAGTCGTCGAAGGGGTCACGCGCGAGCGAGTATAGGGAGCGCGGTGGCGGGCCGCAACCTAAGCGCTGTGCGGGCGGGCGGCCCCAGGATAACTAAACCTTTTGCTCGGCCTCGCCGTCCCCTATCCTGCCGCGATGCACATCGCTCTGGCGGGATCCGCCCCGCTTTTGCTCGGCTTTGCATTGGGGATGAGGCACGCGTTCGACCCCGATCACGTGATCGCGATGAGCACCATCGTGACGCGGGAGCGGAGCGTCCTCCGCGCGATGTTCCTGGGCGGCGCCTGGGGCGCGGGGCACTGTCTCTCGCTCTTCACGGTGGGCCTCGCCGTCCTCCTTTTCCGGGTCCCCATGAGCGAAGCCTGGGGCCAAGCCTTTGAGCGTCTCGTGGGCGTGATGCTGGTCGTGCTGGGAGCGACATCGCTGTGGCGGGGGGGGGAGAACAAAAAGCGGGGGGGGGTTTTGCACAACGGGCCGGGGGACGGCAGGGGGGCGGCGCACCGGGAGGTTTTTATCCCGCCCGCCCCACCACCCCCCCCCC
>JANLXD010000174.1:0-5542 GCA_031364935.1 Candidatus Eiseniibacteriota bacterium | reverse complement strand
CGCGCGCCCGGCGGCCGAGCCGCCGGCGTCGTTGCCATAGGCGCCCACGATCACGTCGCTGAATCCGTCGCCGTTGATATCCCCGGCCGCGGACACCGCGTAGCCGAACGCGTCGCCCGCCGCCTCGCCCGTCAGGACCAGCGCGGGGCGCTCGGAAGGAGCGGCGCCGCCGTAATAGATATACGTGCGCCCGGCGTCTTTTCCGCCGGCACCGTTGTGGTAGGCGCCCACGATCACGTCTCCGAAGCCGTCGTGGTTAAATTCCCCCGCGCCGCAGACGGCGAATCCGAACGAGTCTCCGGCCGAGACGACGGTCACGATAAGGTCGGCCCGGTCGTCGGTACGTGCGCCGCCGAAGAAGACGTAGGCGCGCCCGGCGTCCGCACCGCCCGCGTCGTTCTGGTACGCGCCCACGACCACGTCGCCGAAGCCGTCGTGGTTCATATCCCCCGCGGCCCCGACCGAGATTCCAAATCGGTCTCCGGCCGCCTCTCCGGAGAGGACCAGATCGGCGGACGCATCGGGCCGGGCACCGCCCAGGAAGAGATAGGCTCGTCCCGCGCCCGCGCCGCGCGTGCTGTTCTCGTACGCGCCCACGATCACGTCGGCGTAGCCGTCCTGGTTCACGTCGCCGGCGGAAGCGACGGCGTATCCGAACGCGTCGCCCGCGGCCTCGCCGCTCAGGACCAGGTCCGGGCGCTCGTCCGGCCGCGGCCCCCCGAAGAACACGTAGGCACGTCCGGCGTTCGCCCCGCGGGCGTCGTTCTGGTAGGCGCCGACGATCACGTCGGCGTAACCGTCCTTGTTCATGTCGCCGGCCGGCGCGACGCAGACGCCGAAGGCGTCCCCCGCCGCTTCGCCTGCCAGGATCACGTCCGGACGGTTCTGGGGACGAAGCCCGCCGAAGTAGATGTAGGCGCGCCCGGCGGCCAGCCCGACCTGGCCGCTCTGGTAGGCCCCCACGATCACGTCGCCGTAGCCATCGCCATTCACGTCGCCGGCCCCGGCCACCGAGCATCCGAACGACTCTCCGGGGACGCCGCCCGAGAGAATCAGCCCGGCGCGCGCAGCCGCTTCCGCGTCCGGCGTGCTCGCGCCCGCGGGGAAGAGCAGCGCCGCGGCCGCCATGGCGGAGGCGATGATCTGTCCCCGACCCCGGAGCAGCGCTCTCACGACCGCGATCTCCGGTAGACCAGGAGCTGACAGGGAACGGGCCCGACCATCACGTCGACCGTCGTCCGCTCGGTGCTCTCGCCGTAGCCGACCTGTCCCTGCACGAACATCGGAAGCCCCAGCTTGAGCGAGCCGTCCCGCGCGGCCATTCGCGACTTCACCTTGCCGGCGGCGATGTTCAGGATCTCGCTCATGCCGTCCACGACTTCCGGGTCGGTGATGGGGTCGCGCTGCCGCATTCCGAGCAGCGCCCGGACCAGCGCCCGGCACCCGCCCATCGTGGTCGAGAGGCCGAGATGCAGGCTGCACCGCTCCCCCAGGATCGCGACGTAGGCCGCGGGCCGCGGCTCGGCCGCGTCGCGCGTCTCGGCGACCGGCGGCCCGTCGAATCGGAGCGAGCGTGCGGCATAGTCCCGCATCACCTCCGTCAATGCTTCGAGCCACTCCTTGAGCTCGATCGTGGCGACGCTCATGACGTTTTCCCCTGGCGGTAGTAAACGGTCCTTCCGGTGCGAACAGCCTCGAACGTCGGATCCAGCACCAGGCTCGTCTCTCCGCCCCCCACGAACAGGTAGCCGTCCCGGCGCAGCGTTTTCTTCACGTTCTGCAAGATCGTCCGCCGCACATCCGAACTGAAGTAGAGGAGCACGTTGCGAAGGAGGAGCAGGTCCATCGCTGGCAGGCCGGGCCACGGGCGGGCCAGGTTCAGCTGGCTGAATTCGACCATCGCGCGGATCGAGTCCCGGATCTGCCACTCGCTCCCGATCCGGTCGAAGTGGCGGACCAGGAGCGCGGCGGGGAGACCCCGGTTCACCTCGACCTGCCGGAAGAGGCCGGCCCGGGCGCGAGTCAGCATCGCCTCGGAGAAGTCGCTCGCTACAATTCGCACGTTCCAATCCGCGGTCTCGGGGAAGTGGTCCCGGAGGAGCATGGCCACGCTGTAGGCCTCCTGGCCGCTCGCCGTGGCGGCGCACCAGATGTGGAGCGTCCGCGTGGCCGCCCGCCTTTCGATGATCTCGGGGAGAAGCGTCTGTCGCATCACCTCGAACGGGTAGTGGTCGCGGAAGAACGAAGTCTCGTAGTTGAGCATGGCTTCCACGACGACCCGGTGGAGCTCGCCCGCTCCGGGCTCGGTCTGGAGCCCTTCGAGGAGACCCTCGACCGAGGCGAAGCCCTCGTTCCGGGCCACCGCGAAGAGCCGCGCTTCCACCAGGTACTCCTTGCCGCGCTCGAGCACCGTGCCGGTCCCGTCCGACATGACCCGCTGGAGGTAGCCGTACGAGGCCGGGGTGAGCGTGGCCTCGGTGGCGGAACGGGCGGGGGAGGACACGTCAGGCGACCGGGGCACGGCGCCGTCCGGCCGTCACGCGCCGCGCGATCTCGGCCGCGATCTCGCGGCCGGGAAGGACTCGCTCCGCGATGCCGGCTCGGGCCACGGCGCCCGGCATGCCCCAGATCACGCTCGAAGCCTCGTCCTGGGCGAGAATCGCGCCGCCGCGCTCGCGGATCCGCTCCGATCCCTTCAGGCCGTCCTGTCCCATGCCGGTGAGCACCACCCCCAGCGCCGCCGAGCCGTACGCGTCGGCCACGGAGCGGAAGAGGGGATCCGCCGAAGGGCGGCAGGAGTTCTCGGGCGCCTCGCCTGAGAGCTTGAGCGTGGCGACGTTGCCCTCGCGAATCACCCTCATGTGCCAGTTGCCCGGGGCGATCCATACCGTGCCGGGGGCCAGGATGGCTCCGTCCTCACCTTCCGCGCACTTGAGCGGCGTGCAGCCGTCGAGGCGCTCTGCCAAAGACTTGGTGAAGAGGGGAGGCATGTGCTGGACGATCACGATCGGCGCCGACAGGTCGGCGGGCAGCTTCTCGAGGATGGTTGCGAGAATCCGCGGGCCGCCGGTCGAGGCCGCCATGGCCACGATCTCGGTCCGCGCCGCGCTGGCCAGGCGCCCCGGAGCACGACCGCCCTGCACGCTCGCCCGTGCCGCGGCCGTGGGCGGTGCCGTGGCGACCATGGCCGCCACGCCCGCGCGCATCTCGCGCTCCTCGTCGGGCGGGCAGAGCGCCTTGATCTTGGGGATCAGCTCGCTCTGCACGCAGCGCGTCGCGGCGACCAGGTTGCTCGCGCTCACCTTGGTGGCGTAGTCGTCGGCGCCCAGCCACAGCGCGTCCAGCGTCACCTTGGCGCCGTGGCGCGTGTAGGTGCTGAAGAGCACGACCCGGATCCGCGGGTAGAGCTTTTTCAGCTCGCGCAGGGTCTCGAGCCCGTCCATCTCCGGCATCTCGTAGTCGAGGATCACGAGATCGGGAGTCAGGGAGGGAATCTTGGCCAGGGCCTCGCGCCCGTTCGCGGCCATGCCGACCACCTGGATCTCGGACTCGACGCTCAGGGCGTCGACGACCAGGCGCCGCACGATCGCGACGTCGTCCACGACCATGACGCGGATCCGGCGCACGGTCAGCGCCCCGCCGGATCCAGGCCCAACAGGACGAGCTTCTCGAGCAGGGCCTCCCGATCGAACGGCTTCATCAAGTACTCGTTCGCACCGGCTTCCAGCGCCACCGCGACCTGGGACATCTCGCTCTCGGTGGTCACCATCATGACGCGCACCTGCTTGTAGCTGGGCTGCGAGCGGATGAGGCTGAGCACCTCGGCCCCGTCCATCTCCGGCATGTTCCAGTCCAGGAGGACGAGATCGATCGAGCCGTTGGCGTGGAGGCACGCCAGCGCCTCCGGGCCGCTCTTCGCCTCTTCGACCGTGAACCCCAGCTCACGAAGCTGCTTCGACAGGATGGCCCGCATGGAGCGCGAGTCGTCCACCACGAGAGCTTTCATCCCCCGCCTCCTGTTCGCACCGTCCGCAATTCCATGGACCTCATCCCGCCTTCCGTGTCGTGCCGGCGTCCGCCGCCGGCTGGTCGGTCGACCGCCGTCCGCGCCGCGCGGCGGTCATCGCGAGGAGCGTCGCGGGCGCCGCGGCCGCGACCTGCTGCATCGCGTTCAGCCCTCCCGCCGGATCGTCGGAGTAGCGGAACCGCTGCGTCATGCCGCGCAGCTCCGCCGCCAGCCGCGCCAGCTCCTCCGCCGCCTTCTGCGTGTTCTCCGAGCTGCCCGCCGTATCGCTCGCGATCTCGGCCACCTTCACGATGCCCGCGCTGATCTCGCCGCTCCCGCGCGCCGCCTCGGTGAGGTTCCGTCCGATCTCCGCGGACGTGGAGAGCTGCTCTTCGATGGCCGAGGCGATCGAGTTGGAGATGTCCTTGATCTGCTGGATCGTCTCGCTGATCTTGGCGATCGCGTGGACAGCCTCGATCGTGTCGGCCTGGATCGCCTCGATCTTCTGGCTGATGTCCTTGGTCGCGGACGCGGTCTCGTTGGCCAGCTCCTTTACCTCGTTCGCCACCACCGCGAATCCGCGCCCGGCCTCGCCCGCGCGGGCAGCCTCGATGGCCGCGTTCAGCGCAAGAAGGTTCGTCTGCTGCGCGATCGTATTGATGACCTGCACCACCTTGCCGATCTCGCCGCTCGATGCGCCCAGCTTGTTCACGGCGACGTTGGTGATGTCGGCCTCGCCGGCGGCCACGGTGGCGACGCGGGCGGCCTCGCTCGTGTTCTTCGAGATCTCCTGGATGCTCGCGATCATCTGCTCCACCGAGACGGAGACGCTCTCCACGTTCCGGCTGATCTGCTCCGAGCCCGAGGAGACCATGCTCGCCTGCTGCGACGTCTCCTCGGCGCTCGAGATCATCTGCGTCGACACCGACGACAGCTCCTCGGACGCGGTCGCCAGGGTCACGGCGCGGTCGCCGATGTGGGAGAGGATGGACCGGAGCGACTCGACCATCTGGTTCGTGGCGTCGGCCAGCTGCCCCAGCTCGTCCCGCGAGCGGTAGGCCACCCGCGACGTGAGATCGCCCCCGGCGGTCTTCTCCGCCACTTGGCGTGTCTGCTCGATGCCTCGGACCAGCCGCCGGGACAGAAGGAGCCCGATCGTCACGGTGATGCCGGCGAGGATCAGACCGATCACCGGGAGGAGTGCGGTTCTCCGCTGGGCGATGGCGAGCGCGTCCCGCTCTTCCTTCTCCGTGGCCTGACGGGCCAGCAGCACCACGTCGAGCACCGCCTTCCGGTGCTGCTCATAGAGCGGCTTCAGCACGGTCTCCATGATCTGGCGCGCCCCGTCCTGGTCGCCGCGCCGCACCGCGGGGACGAACTGGTCGTCGCGGGCGCGCAGGAAATCGGCGCCCGGCGCGTACGCCTTCTTCAAGAGCGCCTCGCGGAGAGGCCCTTCGGGGAGTGCCTTGTCCCAGTGCTCGTGGCGCGCCTCGAACGCGGCCCGAAGCGTCAGCCCCTGCTGGATCAGGTCATCCA
>JANLXD010000314.1:0-2140 GCA_031364935.1 Candidatus Eiseniibacteriota bacterium | reverse complement strand
CTCGCGCGCGACCACATTGCCGCCGATGGCGGCCTGGATCGCGATCGGGAACATCTGACGCGGGATCAATTCCTTGAGCTTGAGGCAGATGTCCCGCCCCCAGTCGTAGGACCTCTCGCGGTGCACGATCACCGAGAGCGCGTCCACGGCGTCGCCGTTCAAGAGCAGGTCCATCTTGACCAGCGCCGCCTGCTTGTACCCCGCCAGCTCGTAGTCGAGCGAGGCGTAGCCGCGGCTGATTGATTTCAGCCGGTCGTAGAAATCGAGCACGATCTCGGCCAGCGGCAGCTCGTACGTGATGTGCGCCCGCTCGGGGCTGGGATACTCGATGCCGAGGTAGATGCCGCGCCGGTCCTGCGCCAGCTTCATGATGTTCCCCACGTACTCGGTCGGCACCACGACCTGCGCGCGCACGTAGGGCTCCTCGATCTCCTCGATCGAGCCGGTCGGGGGCATGAGGGCCGGATTCTCCACCACCACCGTCTCGCCGTCGGTCTTCAGCACGTGGTACTCCACGCTGGGCACCGTCGCGATCAAGTCCACGCCGTACTCGCGGGAGAGCCGCTCCTGAACGATCTCCATGTGGAGGAGACCCAGAAACCCGCAGCGGAAGCCGAAGCCCAGGGCGAGCGAGGTCTCCGGCTCCCAGGAGAGCGCCGCGTCGTTGAGCTGGAGCTTGGCCAGCGATTCCTTGAGCTCGGAGTAGCTGTCCTGCTCCATCGGATAGAGCCCGGAGAACACCATCGGCTTCACGGGGCGGTATCCGGGGAGCGCTTCCGCGGGCCGGTCGTCGGAGGTGATCGTGTCGCCCACCTTGGCGTCCGAGACCACCTTCACGTTCGCGATGACGTAGCCGACGTCGCCCGCGATCAGCTCGGGCTTGGGCTCGAGGCCCAGGCGGAGCGAGCCCACCTCCAGCACCTCGTGGCGCTTCCCGGTCGAGAAGAAGCGGACCCCGTCGCCCGGGCGGATCCGCCCCCGCATGACGCGCACGTACACGATGACGCCGCGGAACTGGTCGAAGACCGAATCAAAGACGAGCGCCTGGAGCGGCTGGTCCGATTCGTCGGCCGGAGGCGGGATGCGCTTCACGATGGCCTCCAGCACTTCCTCCACGTTCAGCCCCTCCTTGGCCGAGACGCGGACGCAATCCTCCGGCTCCACGTGGAGGAGCTGAGCCACCTCGAGCGCGGTCTCGTCCGGCATGGCGGCGGGGAGATCCACCTTGTTGATCACGGGAATGATCGTCAGCTTCTGCTCCAGCGCCAGGTAGAGGTTGGAGATGGTCTGCGCCTCGACCCCCTGCGAAGCGTCGACGACGAGGATCGCGCCCTCGCACGCGGCCAGGCTGCGCGAAACCTCATACGTGAAGTCGACGTGCCCGGGCGTGTCGATCAGGTTCAGCGTATAGGTCTTTCCGTCGCGCGCGGTGTAGCTCATGGCGATCGCGTGCGACTTGATCGTGATCCCCTTCTCGCGCTCCAGATCCATGTTGTCCAGCACCTGCTCCTTCATCTTCCCCTTCGGGACGGTGCCCGTCAGGTCGAGCAGGCGGTCGGCCAGGGTCGATTTCCCATGGTCGATGTGCGCGATGATGCAGAAGTTGCGGACGGACTCTCGCAGCTTCATGGGCGGAGCTTCATGCGCGAAGTCATGGGCTGAGCTTTCCGGGCGGCTCAGAAGTGGACGCGGAAGGCGAGGGAGACGGCGGGGCCGGCTCCGGGGCGCGGAGGAAGAAGGCTTTCTTCCCGGCCGAAATCGGAGTCGAACGTGGACAGATGCGCGTCCACGTAGGCGTCGGCCATCGAAAGCAGATGGGCGGCGAGTCCCCACCAGATCCAGTCGATTTTGCGATTGCGGTGCGCATCCGCCTCCAGTTCGGCCGTGTTCTTCCCGGCCGTGTCGCCCGCCAGGGCCGCGTCGACGGCCCGCTGCTTCGCGTCGTTCTGCAGCTTCAGCTCGCGAAGCGCACTTCCGATCAGAAATCCCTCGCCGCCGATGACCAGCCCGGCCTTGAGCGGCTGATGATTGTACAACTGACCCCATCCAGGTACGACCGCAGAGCGCAGCATAACCTTGAAGGGCGCCGTCTTCGGTTGGGAGGCGCGCGCCGCCGAGTCGGCCGGCGACATCCCCGCCG
>JANLXD010000306.1:0-2332 GCA_031364935.1 Candidatus Eiseniibacteriota bacterium | reverse complement strand
CTGGTACCGACTCCAGCGGAGCGTCTCGATCTATCTCACGTGGCTCCTGCTCCACACCGGGCTCACGGCCAATCACGTCACCATGATCTCGGTGGCTTTCGCCCTCCTGGGAACGGCGCTCCTGGCGACGCGGCCTTCGTGGCTCGCTCTCGCGGGCGGCGCCTGCTTCCTCGCGCATCATCTTTTCGACAAGGTGGACGGCGACATCGCGCGCTTCCGGAAGAGCTACTCCATCGTCGGCGTCTACTTCGACGAGCTCGGCCACTCGCTGGCCTTCGCCGGAATCTTCGCGGGCCTGGGACTCCACCTCGCTTGGCGCGCGACGACCGCGGCGTCCGTGATCGCGGTGCTGGTCGCCGCCACGATCGGAGCGCTTGCCATGGTGCTCGGCCGGCAGCAAAAGAGCATCGGGTTCCTTCTCTTCGCGCAGTACGCGCTGGTGCAGCCGGGCCTCGTGCCCCCGAGGGCGCCGGGAACGCTCAGCGCTATCTCGCGCGACGCGGTACACCGGAGCCGGAAGGGAAGCGGCGGCTCAGGCGGATTCGTCGCGCGGCTCCGCGACCTCGTGCTCCAGCTCTCCGATTTCAGCCTCATGGTCGTCCTCCTGATCGCCGGAGCCGCGATCGAGGCGGCCACGGGCAGCGATGGGACCCTGCGAGGGCTGCTGTTCGCGGAAGCCGCGCTCCAGAGCGCGGTCCTCGTGGCCCTCGTCTTCGTGAACGCGACCGTGAACGTGGAGTCGGAAGTGGCGCGCCTCGCCGCGCGCGTGCGCGGCTCCGACGACTCGGAGCCGACCCGATGAAGATCATGCATCTCTCGCGCGCCGCGGAGACCCTGTGGTGGTTCCTCATCCCGACCATTGAAGAGCAGAAGCGCCGCGGGCACGAGGTGGTCCTGTGCACGGAAGGCGCTGACGCCGAGAAGCTGCGCGGGCGGGGCTACGAGGTCATACGGCACGGGATGCCGAGGAGTCTCAATCCGCTGGTCGCCCTTCGAGCGGTCTGGCGAATTCGCACGGCCCTCCGGGCCCATCGCGTGGACGCTGTTATCTGCCACAACTCGCTAGCGGGAATCGTCGGACGGGTCGCCGCGTGGCTCGCCGGGACGCCCCACGTCGTCTATTTCGCGCACGGGCTCGCGTGCGGCCCCGCCCAGAAGGCGCTCGACTGGCAGCTTCGATTTCAGATCGAGAAGCGGCTCGCGCCCCTCACCGACGCCATCCTCGTCATGAACGATTACGATGAGCGCCTCTCCCGGACGACGCCGCTGGCCAAGACGGCCGACCGCGTGTTCCGGATCCGAGGCATGGGCGTCGATCTATCCCGCTTCGTCCCCGCGCCCTTCCCAGAGATCCGGGCCCGGCTGGGCGTAGAGCTGGGCGTGGACCCGTCCCATACGTTCGTCCTGTGCGTGGCGCGGCTTATCCCCGAAAAGGGCGTCCTCGACTTCGTAGAGGCGGCCCGCCGGGTGTGCGAGTCGCGGCGCGACGTGATATTCCTGCTCGCCGGAAGCGGCCCTCTCCTCGACACGCTGCGCCGGCACGTGAAAGAGGGGGGCATCGGCGAGCAGGTCAACATTCTAGGGTGGCGCGACGACATCAGCGAGCTGATGAAGGCCGCGGACGTCTTCGTGCTCCCGTCCTACTACATGGAAGGGCTGCCGGTCTCCATTCTCGAGGCGATGGCGAGCGGCAAGCCGGTCGTGACGACGCATCACAAAGGGTGCGAGGACGCGGCGGTTGACGGCGAGACCGCTTTCCTGGTTCCGGTGAAGGAGCCCGCGCTCCTGGCCGAGAAGATCGTGTCCCTTCTCGCGGACGCGACCCTGCGGCAGGAGATGGGCGCCGCCGGGAGGCGCCGGGTCGAGGATGTATTCGAAATCGACGACTGCACCCTCGAGGTCGTCACGACGCTGGAGCGGGCGATCGCCGGGCCCGCGCCGGCCGCTCGGGCCGCCGTGGTCGCACCATCCTCGGCGCCGACGATCCTTCACGGGTACGACCTCAGGCCCTGTGCCGCGCCCGCTCACGCCCGCGACCCCAAGAGCGCGCGCTGCGCGTTCACCGTGGACGTCGAGGACTGGTACCAATCCACGGTCGACTTCGACGCGCCCATCTCCGACCGCGTCCTTCGCAACATGGACCGGGTGCGCTCGACGCTCGACGAGTTCGGGATCAAGGGCACCTTTTTCGTGCAGGGGCGTGTCGCCGAGACCTTCCCGCGCCTGATCCAGGAGCTGCTCGCGGAGGGGCACGAGATCCAGTCCCATGGCTACAGCCATCGCCCGCTCTTCTCGATGGACCGGGCGGCACTGCGCACGGAGCTCGACCTCG
>JANLXD010000100.1:0-2072 GCA_031364935.1 Candidatus Eiseniibacteriota bacterium | reverse complement strand
CCCGCGAACCTCCTTCGCCGACTTGATCCTCGAGGAAGTGGCCCGTCTGGACCGCATCGTCGAAAGCCTGCTCCAGTTCGCGCGCCCCGCCTCGCCCCGTCTGACGCGCCAGTCGCTGATTCCCACGCTCGACAAGGCCATCACCCTGGTGCGCGAGCTGGCCGTGCGCCAGGACGTGAAGCTGGACGTGGACCGGGCCGAGCGCGTGCCCGAGATCTACGTGGACGGCGACCAGATCCTCCAGGTGCTCCTGAACGTGCTGATGAACGCGATCCAGGCGCTCGACCGCGGCGGGGAGATCCGCCTGTCGGCGCGCGCGACGAGGAAGCGCATGCACGAGCGGAGCGCCCTGGGCCGGCGCGCCACCGACCGCCTGGAATCTTCGCGCAAGGCCTCCCCCGAGCAGGACGTGCTCGAGGTCACCATCAAGGACAACGGGCCGGGCATTCCCGCCGCCGCGCTCGCCCGTGTTTTCGATCCCTTCTTCACGACCCGCGCCCAGGGGAGCGGACTGGGCCTCTCGATCTGCCAGAGCATCGTCCGCGAGCATGGCGGCTCGATCGGCATCGAGAGCACCGTCGGCCAGGGTACCTCCGTCACGATCGACCTTCCCGTGGAGAAACGACATGGAGACCGACGCAGCGACCGTCGTTAAGCAGACCGCCGGCGTGCTCGTGGTGGACGACGAGCGCACGCTCCGCTTCACGCTTCAAGAAAGCCTCTCGGAGGACGGCTACCGGGTGGAGACCGCCGCCGACGGCGCCGCGGCCCTCGACATGCTCGAGCGCGGGGATTTTCAGCTCGTGCTGCTCGACCAGAAGCTCCCGGACACCAACGGCATCGACCTTCTGAAGAAGATGAAGGCGAAGAGGCCGGAGCTTCAGATCGTCGTCATGACCGCGTACGGCAAGTTCGAGAACGCCGTCGAGGCGGCGCGCGCGGGCTGCTACGACTACATCGGAAAGCCGTTCGAGCTGGACCACATCAAGCTGGTGCTCTCGAACGCGCTCGCCCTGACCCGCGCGACCGGTGAGCTGACCCGGCTCCGGCAGGCGGAGCGCCGGCGCTCCGGCTCCACGGCGATCGTGGGCGGAAGCTCCCGCATGACCAAGATCTTCGAGACCGTGCGAAAGATCGCCCAGACGGGGAGCAGCACGATTCTTCTCACCGGCGAGACTGGCGTGGGGAAGGAGCTCTTGGCCCGCGAGATCCACGACCTGGGCCCGCGCAAGGACGGCCCGTTCGTCGACGTCAACTGCAGCGCCTTTCCGGAAAACCTGCTCGAGGGGGAGCTCTTCGGTCACGAGAGGGGAGCTTTCACCGACGCGAAGCGGATGAAGCGGGGCGTCATCGAGATGGCGAACGGCGGCACGCTCTTCCTCGACGAGATCGGCGAGATGAACGTGAACCTCCAGTCGCGGCTCCTTCGCGCGCTGGAGCAGAAGCGCTTCCGCCGCGTCATGGGGGAGATCGATATCTCGGTGGACCTGCGCATCGTGGCGGCCACGAACCGCGACCTGCGCGCTCTCGTCGACCAGGGGAAATTCCGGGAGGACCTCTTCTTCCGTCTGGACGTGATCCGGATCCCCGTTCCGCCGCTTCGGGATCGGGTCGAGGACATTCCCCCCCTGATCGACCACTTCGTCGCGCATTTCAACCGGGAGCTGGGGAAGAACGTCACGGGGCCGAACGACGAGGCGCTGGAGCTCCTGCTCGCCTATCGCTGGCCGGGGAACGTGCGCGAGCTGAAGAACGTGCTCGAGCGGGTCATCCTGCTCGAGAGCCAGGATTGGATCCTCCCCGAGCATCTCCCGGTCGAGATCGTGAGCGCGGGGGGCTCCGCGCCGAAGGTGCTCGAGACGCGCCTCCACGCTGACGCCGGCGACCTGACGCTCGCCAAGGCCGAGCAGATCGCCATCGAGATGTCGCTGGCCAAGGCGGGCGGGAACAAGACGCGCGCCGCCGAGGCGCTGGGGATTTCCCGGCAGACGCTCCGCACCAAGCTCAAGGAATACCGGATCGAGTCCCTCGGGGGCCATGAGGGCTGAGCCCGCGGGCGCGACCGATCCGAA
>JANLXD010000088.1:0-2457 GCA_031364935.1 Candidatus Eiseniibacteriota bacterium | reverse complement strand
AGCAAGCCGTCGGAAGGGCGCAAGATACAGAAACCCAAAGCCCGCCAGGGGCACCCAGCTTCCCGCTCCGCGCGCGGACAAAAGCCGACGCCAGGAGCCGACGCCGCGAAGATCCACATCCTCATCGCCGATGACCAGTCGATTGACCGGAGGGGCCTGACCGCGCTTCTTCAGTCCGTACCGGATTTCGAAGTGATCGCGGAGTCCTCGCAGGCGGAGGACGCGGCCCGCCAATGCCGGGACCTCTCCCCATCGCTCGTCATTCTAGCCCTCCGCCTCCCGGCGCCTGAGGGTCAGACGGCGCTGTCGGTTATCCGTTCGAGGTCACCAGAGACGCCGGTCCTCGCGCTCGCGGAACGTGGCGAGGGGAATTGCATGGTTCTCAATCCACCCCGCATGGGGAAGGCAGCGCCGAGCGGGAACGGGCTCGATTGCGCCTACGGCCCGGATTGCCTCCACCTTGCGGTGTACGAGGGAGCCACCGGTACGATTCGGCGCACTGCGGATCCGGAAGAACTCTTCAGGGCCATACGCACCGTGGCCTCGGGGAAAGCGTGGTACGAGTCGGGGACTGCCGCTTCGATCATGCGCCATGCCCTCGCCCGCCTCGGCAAAGAGGGACAGCCTCCGCTCTCGCAACGCGAGATGGAGGTGGCCGGGTTGATCGCCGATGGTTGCTCGAACAAGGAAATCTCGCATGTGCTCAAGATCAGCGAGCCGACGGTGAAAAAGCACGTAGGCCATATTCTCGTGAAGCTCAAATTGCAGGATCGTCTCCAGATCGGACTCTACGTCGCGCGCAACCCGCTGATCCTACGGCGGACGGGTTCTCCCGCACTCGGCCGATGAGGTCCCGGGAGATGCCGTAACAAGCCTGTCCCTTCTCATAAATCCATCCCCATTTGAAAATGCTTCATCCGTGCCTGGTCAGGGCCCCGGAACGTGGGCGTCGTGGCGCAGACGAAATGGAAGGATCGTGCGACGTGAGAGCAGACGCCCAGCATGAATCCATACCACCTTCGTATACGTCACGCCGGTACCACCGACTACTATGGGGAGCATCCCTCCATCGCAGTAAGCTTGTATCCATCGTCGCGCCACGTATTGGCCAGGGAGGAGGGGGAGGCCCGAAGACGGACCATTACAAGGACATGGTCTATGGTGCCCCGCCCGCGGTGATGTCCATGGAGAAGCCGACGACGACGGAGCATCGGTCCGGTGGGGCTCTCAGCATCGCCCCCGAGGTGCATAAACCCGCTCGACAAATGGCGAGGAGGCTAGCGTTCATGAGCACGATTCGGATTTGGCTGGTTGCGTTCGCGCTGGGGCTATTGGCATCGGCGCCGAGCATTGCGTCCGCCCAGGGAACAACGCCCAAGGCGGCATCCACGACGGTAAACCCTAGGATCCCGCGGCTGGCTGATATCGCCGGGGTCGGCGATCCTGCCCTGGTCGCGAATCTCCGGAAGGGCGGCTACATCATCTTCTTTCGCCACGCCGCGACGAACTGGTCCGAGAGGGATGAGATGGGGATGGACTTCGAGAACCGCGTCCTGCAGCGGAACCTCAGCGAGGCGGGCAAGGTGGACGCGGCCAGCATCGGCCAGGCATTCAAGGCGCTCGCGATCCCGATCGACAGCGTCTTCGTGAGCCCGATGTGGCGTTGCCGCGACACGGCGCAGATCGCGTTCGGCCGCTACGAAAAGAGGATCGAGCTCTTCGGTAAGGTGCCTGTAGCTCATGAAGGGAACCCCGCCGCCTCGAACAAGCGCGCCGGATACCGCGCAGCGCGCCTCAAAATGTTGAGCACGGAGCCGAGCACCGGCGCCAACAGGATACTCGTCGGACAACAGGATCCGATGATCCCCATCATCCCGGGGCTTCACCGCGACGAACTCCGGGAAGGCGACGCGCTGGTGATCCGACCGCTGGGCGGTGGAAAGTTCAAGATCGTCGCGCAGGTCACCCCGGCCGATTGGATGCGTCTCGTCGCCGCGTCCTCGAGGTAATGCCCTGTCTTAGGCCGGCGTGCTCAAGGTCGCGTTACGCCCTGATGTGCAGAGTCGGAAGGAGGATGAATCGATGCAAGTGATCGTAGGAGTCGACGACTCGAAGTTCTCGGATGAGGCGATTCGTTACGTGAGCGAGGCGGTATGGCCGAAGACGGCAACGTTCCTGGTGCTCTCGGCTGCGACACCGATATTCATGGGACCTGGGGAGGCTGCAGCGCCTCAGGCAATCGCCGACCTCATGGAGCAGCAGCAGCAGTACCACAGAGAGATCGCGGAACGCGGAGCGACCCGTCTCCGCCAGGCTGGACTCACCGCGGAAGCGCGGATGACGACTGGAGATCCTCGAACGTACCTGGAAGAGACGGCGCGTACCGAGCGTGCCGACCTGATCGTGGTCGGATCGCACGGGCGCAGCGGGATCAAGAAGGTCCTGCTCGGGAGCGTC
>JANLXD010000081.1:0-7060 GCA_031364935.1 Candidatus Eiseniibacteriota bacterium | reverse complement strand
CCGCTCGATCTTTCCGCGCATGATCTTGGGATCGAAGTCCCCGACCACCGCGAGCACCATCTGGTTCGGGACGTAGCGCTCGGCGTAGAAGGTGCGGAACGTGGCGAGCGAGGAATTCTGGATCGCGTCCTTGAGCCCGATCGTGTCCCGCTTGTACGGATGGTCGCGGAACATGAGCCGCTCAATCTGGTAGTAGACCTTGTAGTCGGGCCGGTCCTCGCCCTGGTTGTACTCTTCCATCACCACCTGCCGCTCACGGTTCACCTTCGCCTGCGTCAGCTTGAGCGCCAGCCAGGCGTCGAGCGAGCGCCACAACGCCTCGTCGACATTGGCCGTGGGCGCTGTGAATCCATAGCAGGTGTAGTCGTTGGTCGTGTAGCCGCCGCTCTCCTCGCCGATCCGCTGCATCTCCTTGCGAAACTCCAGCTCGCCCTGGCGCGCCGAGCCGCCGCGGAAGATCAGGTGCTCGTAGTAGTGGCTCAGCCCGGAGAGGACCGGATCCTCGGTGCGGCTCCCGCCGTCCACGAAGATGCAGACCCCAACCAGCGGCTTCGAATGGTCCTCCTGCATGAGGAGGGTGAGGCCGTTCGCGAGCACTACCTTGGAGACCGGAGCTTCGGCCGCGCGCGCAGCGGGGGCCGCGCCGAGAAGCAGGAGCAGGGCGGCTGCCGCGCTGCGTAGCGCAGAGGTCGAACGGGTACGCAGCTTCATTTGCTTTGCCTCAACTTTCCGAGGACCTCGCCCTCTTCCGGAAACCGGCCGACGGCCTTCTTCGAGAAGATCGTCTTCCCGTCCACGATCACGTCAAAGACTCCGCCGCCGCCGGCGGTCAGAGTCGCGTCCACACCCAGATTCTTCTTGAGCTCGGCCGCCAAACTGGAGGCCCGGGGGAGGTAGCTTCACTCCTGGCAGTAGCGAATCTCGATCTTCATTGGAGCCTCCTCGGGGGGAGAGGGTTGTGACGCGATGTTACCACCAGGGATGGAGCCCGGCCAGATCCAGGCTGACGTACCACCGGACCTTCCAGGGCGTTTCCCCCGGCTCAGGCCGGCTCACCCAGAAGGGCGCCGTCAGACGCACCGGACCGTAGGCGTATCCGGCCCCGGCGTCCGCCAGCGTTCGGCCCAGGAGCGGGTGCATGGAGGGGCGGTTGGACTCGCCCAGTCCGGACGCCTCGGCGCGGCCCAGGTCCCCGAACGCGAAGACGCCGGTCCCCGCGTGCGTTGCATCCACGTTGAGCGAGGCGATCCGCTGTCCCAGGCCGGCACGGCCGGTGTAGCCGCGCAGTCCGCCGCCTCCATCGGAGAGGTAGTGCCCCGAGGCGCGGATTGGCCCGCGGTCGTTTTCGTAGAAGCGCTCGAGGTCGTCCAACCGTGAAGCCTCGGCCACGTCGAAGAGCAGCTCGCGCGGCACGCGGCGCCACGCCGATCCCGCGAAGCCGCGCACCGCGAGTTTTACCGCGCCGGAGAAAAGCTCGGTTCGATGCTGCGCCGAGACGCGTGCCCAGTCGTAGTTCGCGTCGGGGGCGGCGTCGTCTGGCTCGCGGAACGCGGATGCGCCGCGTCGAAGCTCCAGCTCCAGGCGGTCCTCGCGGCGGGGACCCACGGTCTCCACAAGAATGCCGGCCGCACCGTTGAGCGTGCGGCCCGGAGACCAGTAGCGCGGATCGACGGGCGTGAGCTCGTTCCGGTCCCGGTACTGCGCGGATAGCCACCAGGTGCGCCACGGATGGAGACGACCTGGCGCGGTCGCCATGTTTCCGATGGTCAGGCCGGCGCGGAGTAGGCCTTCATCGCGCGCGGCGAACGTGCGCAATTGGCCGCGGGCGCCCAAGTTTCCCATGCGACGCCACCATCCGGCCCGCCACGCGACCGCGTCGGACCGCGTGCCGACGTTGGCGCCTGCCTCGAAGCCAAGCAGGCCGCGTGGGAAGTCGCGCATCGGGAGATAGCGTCCTTCCAGCCATCCACCCAAGCGCATTCCTTCCGCACGGCCGTGCCATACGGTGGGTCCATAGAGGACGGTGATCTCGTCGGTCTGGGGGAAGTCGAATAGAGGTCGCCAGCGCATTGGCGGGATCAGGCCGGTGCGGTTGTCCAGGCGATTTACTTCCACTGCGTCGTGCGAGGGGTCTATCACAGCGCCGACGAGGCGTGTGCTGCTCTCGAATTGGGCAAGGTTCCTTAAGGCCCGCCTCGTCTGCCGGCTGCCGTCCGCGAAGCGAGCTTCGACTGTAACGATGGAACCCATTCGCTCGGTTCTGCGAACGCTGACCGTGCTTCGCCACCCATCTCCTATCTGCTCGGTCGTAGTCCGACCGATCGCAAAACCTGGGCAGTCGGTTGTATTTATCCATCTCTGGGAGGAGAAATCGAGGCCGGCGCGAAACACATCCGCGGGCCTGGGATGGCGGAGGAGATTTTCGCGGTAATAACGGTGCAAGAAGCGGTTGAACGCCGGTTCCCCGATCATGCCGCGCAATGTGTGAAGCATCATCACGGTCTTGCTATACGAAGCGGCATCGTAGTCCCGGTACGAGGCGAACCCTTCCGCCGGCGTGGACATGGGCCGCTCGTCGCGGGCCCAGGCGCGGGAGAGATAGCTCAGCTCGTCGGACGTGAACGCGCTCTTCGGCGTCAGCCATGGCAGGCGGTTGGCCCAGCGGAAAATCCCGCGCGGGTACTTCTTGTCGACGTAGTCGTCCTCGAGCCATTGCGTGAACCCCTCGTCCATCCATGCGTACGTCCGCTCGTCGCTGCCCAGCATCCCGTAGAACCATTGATGCCCCAGCTCGTGCGCGATGACGTCGTCCAGGTATTGGTAGAGGCCGCCCGCCAGCTCCGGCTCGTTCATGATGAGCATCGGGTATTCCATGGCCCCGCCGCCGCACCACGCCTCGGTCGTCGTGAACTGAGGCCACACGTAGGGGCCGACCGCGTCGGTGTGGTGCTTCATGGCGTCGACGACGAAGCGCTTCGAGTCGGCCCACTTCTCCTGGTCGTCGCGGAAGGCGAGCGAGCGGATCGCGATGCCGGACCACGTGGTGTCGCCGCGCACGTAGTCGGGGGAGGCGACCCACGCGAAATCGTGAACGCGCTCGGCGTGGAACCGGAGCGTCTTCATGGAGGGAAGGATCGTGTCGTCATCCGCCGCGACCGCGGCCAGGGAGCGCAGCGTGTCGAGGATCGACGTGTCGCGCGCGGCGACGATCAGGCGGAGCGGGCGCCCTCTTCCTTCGGCGTCTGCCTCGTCGCGCTCAGTGCGCCCCTCATCCCACACGTAGCGGTAGTGGACCGGGGCGCCGCGTGGGATGTGCAGCACCACGTCTCCACCACGGGGGATCACCCCTCGAGCGGGCTCCGCGCTACCTGCGGCGAGGTCGGTCTCGAGCCGAAGAGCCTCGGACGGCCACTTCCCGGCGAGTGTGTCCGCGGTCATTGTCCGAATCGTGACTCGAACGCTGTCCTCGGGAACGTCCCGGTCTTGAAGCGGGATCTCGTTGTCGCCGCCGGATGCAGTGGTCAGGACGCCGGTTGCTCCCACCCAGAAGTCGTCCGGCACGCGGAGCGTCACGTCAAACGTGCCGTAGTCGCCGTAGAACTCCGCCATGTAGTGGAAGGGGTCCAGGTGCCACCCCTGGTCGTCGTAGACCACCATCTTCGGATACCACTGCGCGCCGGAGTAGGCGTCGCCGGTGTGGCCCAGACGGTCGAAGTGCTTGGGGATCTGAACCGTAAACCAGAATTGGAGCCGCACCGAATTTCCCGGCTTAAGTGGGCGCGGCAGTTCCACGGCCGCAATGGTCTGGTCCACGCGGATCAAGGCGGGCAATCCGTCCGCGGTGGCGGGGCCGAGCGCCATCCAACCCAGGTCGCGCTGCTTCGCGAAGCGGATGTCGTAGATCTCGCCCTGGCGCTCCTTTTCGCGCGCATAGACCGTGTGCCGGCTGAAAAACGCGTTGGGATAGGTGTGGAGGTAGAGCGTCGTGAGCGCGGTGTCGGCGCCGCTGCGATAGATGATGTCGGTGTGCCCGGTAAGCCGGTGGCGGTGGGGATCCAGCGTGGCGTCGATCCGGTAGCGGAGGCCCGGCGCTGTGACGGCGGCCGCAGGCGGGGCCGCGAGCGTCATCGCCAACGTGGCGAGGGTCGTCGCCAACATCCACGCCAGCGCGGCCCTTGCGCAAGCCGGGCGCACGGCCGCGAAGCGCGGGCTAGCGCTCAGACGGGAACGTCGACACTGGTGCGCACCGACGACGACACGCCTTCACCGAACAGCGTGTACGGCGAAGCGGCCGCGACCCGCATGAGAAGCCGGTCCCCCACGCGCTCCTCCCCGTGGCGGAACACGGCGGTCTTAAATTGCTCGGTCTTTCCGAACCAATGATCCGGGCTTCTCTTCGAAGGACCCTCGACGAGCACATCCACCTCGGAGTCGATCGTCTCGGCGTTCCGCTCCAGGGAGACCTGCTTCTGCTCTTCGATCAGCACCGTGATGCGACGCGCCTTCTCCTCTTCGCTCACGTCGTCCTCCCACTGCGCGGAGCGCGCTCCGGGGCGAGGCGAGTACTTGAAGAGGAACGCGCTGTCGTAGCGGATGCGGCGCATGACGTCGCGCGTGGCCTCGAAGTCCGCGTCGCTCTCGCCGGGGAATCCCACGATGATGTCGGTGCTGAGTGCCAGGGCGGGAATCGCGGCCCGCAGTTTTCCGACCAGCTCCTCGTACTGCTCGATCGTGTAGATGCGACGCATCCGTTCGAGTACGGCGTTCGAGCCGGACTGGAGCGGGAGGTGAACCTGCGGCATTACCTTTTCGCAGGTGGCGATCGCTTCCACCGCGCGGTCGGTCATGTCGGCGGGATGCGGCGACGTGAAGCGGATGCGCTCGATCCCGGGCACCTGGTCGGCGCGGCGGAGAAGCTCCGCAAAGTCCACGTCTTCGTGGCGGTACGCGTTCACGGTTTGCCCCAAGAAGACCACTTCCTTGAAGCCCTCGGCGGCAGCGTGCTCCACCTGTCGAATGACCTCGTCGGCCGGAAGGCTGCGCTCGCGCCCGCGCACGTAGGGGACGATGCAGAACGTGCAGAACTTGTCGCAGCCGCGCATGATGCTCACCCAGGCGCGCACGCCGTCCGCTCGCGCAGGGGTCAGGTCGCCGTAGGTTTCCACGCGGCTCAGCCGCACGGCCAGGGTCGGCTCTTCGCGCGCCTGCTCGATCAGGGCCGGCAGATCGCGATACCCGTCGGGTCCGATCACCAGATCCACTTGCGGCACGCGATCGATCAACCGCTCGCGCAGATGCTGGGCCATGCACCCCGCCACGCCAAGCACCACGCCCGGCCGCCGCACCTTGTGGCGCGACAGCTCACCCAGGCGTCCGTAGATCCGCTGCTCCGCGTGTTCGCGAATCGCGCACGTGTTCACTAGAATCACGTCGGCCTCGGCGGCCTCGCCCACGCGATCGAATCCGGCGCGCGAAAGCTGCCCCAGCATGAGCTCGGAGTCGGCCACGTTCATCTGGCAGCCGTACGTCTCCATGTAGATTCGCTGTCGCATCGCGCCCATTATAGAGAAGGTGGCGGCTCGGAGCCGACCTACCAGATGCCTCCGGGCTACTCGGGGGCGAGGACTAGGGAGAACCCATTGGCGGAGAGAAGGTTACGCCCCGATGGAGGCGACGGAGCGGCCCCCCGCCGGACGATCTTCGTCGTCGACGACGAGGAGATGGTGCGGACCGTGGCGGCGGAACTGCTGCATCATTTGGGCTACGACGTGGAGATGGCCTCGAGTGGAGAGGAAGCTGTCGCATGGATCAAGGGCGGCGCTCGCCCCGATTGCATCCTCCTCGACATCGTGATGCCCGGGATCGGCGGCGCCGAGGCGCTCCGCCAGATCCACGCGCTCGCCCCGGGAATCCGCATCCTGATCTCGAGTGGGTTTACCGATCGCATCTCGGCGGAATCGCTCACGGACGAGGGGGCGTCCGCGATCATCAGCAAACCCTACCGCATGGAAACCCTGGGGACGCGGCTGAAGGAGCTTCTGGGATAACTCAGTCACTCTAGTCATGCCTTCGGGAGGGTGACCCCCTTCTGACCCTGGTACTTCCCCCCGCGATCCTTGTACGACGTGCTGCAAACCTCGTCCGCCTCGAAGAAGAGCATCTGCGCCACGCCCTCGTTGGCATAGATCTTCGCCGGCAGGGTAGTCGTGTTGGAAAACTCCAAGGTCACGTGCCCTTCCCACTCGGGTTCCAGGGGCGTTACGTTTACGATAATCCCGCAATTCCGGACAAAGACCCCGGCTTCGAGGGCGAAGTTCCCTGCCTCGGGGACGGTGAGGCAGTACGTGTCGTGCTCTCCCCGGAGCTCGCGGGTCGCTACGACTCGATGGTTGTGAACCGAAGCGGGTATTGCCCAGGTTGAACATGCGCTGGCGCATGTTGTGAATGTTCCGATGGAGCTGCCGCGATGGCCCGCACCGTCGCCAGCTCTTCGCGAAGCGGGAACCTCGCCGTCGCCGCGATTAACGCGACGTAAAGATCCTTCAGCAGGCTGATAGACGACCACGCCATCTCGGCATACAGCTCGGTACAAGGGCATCAGGGAATCGCCGGCTCGGAGGCTCCCCGCGGCCGCCGAACGGCCGTCACGGAGAAAGAACTCGTGGTCCGGCGTAGCGCGTACCAGCTCGCCGTTATCCAGAGTCAGTTCCACCAGCGAATCCCTACCGATGAATCGCGGGGCATCCAGCAGAGCGACGATCACCCGTCCGTTCGGCGCAATGCTGTAACCCCAGAACAACTCTCCCGCCTCGTGCCGGCGCGCCATCTCTTCCAGGGTCGGCGCAGTGCCATCCACCAATGCGACGCGCGTGTCCGCGCTGAAGCAACGCGCATACGTGCTTTTCCCCAGGCAAATCGTCAGCACGCTGCGCGGAATGCGGAAGTATTCGACCGTGCGAGCCAGGGCAAAGGAGTTGGGTGGGATGATGCAAACATCGGCCAGGACATCGACGAAACTCTTCTCGTCGAACTTCTTGGGATCGACGATGGTCGAGTTGAT
>JANLXD010000025.1:0-3086 GCA_031364935.1 Candidatus Eiseniibacteriota bacterium | reverse complement strand
CCGGCCTTGACCCCGAGACGGAGGTCCTCCCCTTCCTTGCCTTCCTTGACGCGGATGCGCTTGACCCACTCCACGGCCGACGCGGTCACCGTGATCGTGCCGCGCGGCGCGGGGGCGACTTCGCTCGGTGACATCGATTCGCTCATGCCGTCTCCGTCGCCGCCCGAAGCTCCGCGGCGGCCCGCAGGGGAAGAGTCACGTTCGGCTTCGCGCTGACCTGAAAGCCCGCGACCAGGGCCGGCGGCTCCACCATCCCGTGGTCCACCGGGCAGTGCGGGCAGTCGTCCTGGGTCGTCCGGGGCGGCCGGCACGACTCGCAGGTGTTCAGGTATTGAAGCGAGCCCAACAGCTCCTGCTCCAAGGCCGCGAAACGCTCGATGGCCGCCCGCGTCTCCGACAGGCGCTTCTCGAAGGTCTCGCGCACCACTTTCATGGCGTCGGGGCCGTAGTGGGTGGATTGCCATGCTTTCAGGAGATCTTGAATCTGATGCAGCGTAAAACCGCTTTCCTGAAGAAGCTCGATCCACCGGATACGGGTGAGGGCGCTTTCGTCGTACAGCCGAAAACCTCCCAGGGAGCGCGCCGTCGGCGTGAGGAGTCCCAACTCCTCATACAGATGGAGCGCCCGGACCGATTTTTTGGTCTTCCCGGCCAAGTCACCTACCTTGAGCAGCTTGGCAGCACCGTTTCCGTCCATAGAAGTCTCCTGTTGGGCCTGCAGGCATCATACCCTCACGTATACGTTAGATTCCACCTGAAAAGGTGCCGATGCCACTTTTCTGATGAGTTAACGCTTTGCCTGTCCGTGTTTTGGGGGGAAAATTCCCAAACGGGCAGGAGGCTCTGGCTGGCGCCGGTCTGCCGTACATCTCCTCTCTATAGGAGATGGCTAAAGAGGAGGAACACCTGTGAGATCACACTGCGCGGTCATCCTGACGGTGGCGACGATTATTGGCCTGACCATGGGCTGCGGCGGGGGCAAGAAGAACCCTGTGAATCCAGGCGGCGGCACTGCCGACGTGACGATCAACATCGTCGCCAACAACGGGTCGAATTCGTACTCCCCGAGTCCCGACACAATCAGCTCGGGGCAAACGGTCTCTTGGCACAACAGCGACGCCATGGCCCATACGGCGACCAGCACCACCACGAACGCCTTCGGGACCGGCACCCTCGCGCCAGGCCAGACCAGCATCCCGGTCGCGGTGAACAGCACCTCCAGGACCATCAACTACGTGTGCACGATCCACGCAGGGATGACCGGCATCCTCGTCGTGAGGTGAGTTGAGGACCGCTCTCCTCTACATCCACGTCGCGAGCGCGGTGGCGCTGGTCGGGGAGCTTTTGTTCGGGTCCCTGTGGCTCCGCTCGGCGCTGGCCCGCGGAGGCGGATCGGCGATCACGCGCTACGCGCTGGCGACCATGGCCTGGACCAGCAAATCGGTCGCGCTTCCCGCCATCCTCGTGAACCTGATCACCGGCCTGGCGCTGCTCCACTTCGCGCACATACGGCTGAGCGACGCCAAGTGGGTCGTCGTCTCCCTCATCCTCTACGTGCTGCTCACGGCGATCTGGCACGGCATGCTGATTCCGATGCGGAAGAGGATGCAGAAGCTGGTCGAGGACACGCCCGCGGCGGGCTACGCCGCCGAGGAGCGAGGATCGTCGGCGGAATTCCAGGAGCTGGCGCGGCGGTGGGTCAGCGGGAGCGCCGGCGCGCTGGCGATCTTGTTTTTGATCCTTTTCTTGATGGTCGCGAAGCCCTTTTAGCGGCGGCACGAGGCTTGGCCGCGCGGGGTGCGCGCGGTGCGGCGGCGCTCTTACCGCGCTCCACCGTCGACCACGTCACGAAGGGCTCGAGCCGCCTGACGCCGCCGTGCGTTCCCAAAGGCGAAGGGCGCTGGAGCGCCCCCACCGCCGCGATCCGCGGGATCCCCAGCCCAGCGAAGCGCGCGGCCAGCACGGCGCGGCGCGGACCCCTCTCTTCCACCGCGAGCGCCTCCACGTGTCGGAGCGACGGCACGACGGCGCGCTCGAATTCCTCCGGACCCGTGATCGCGTGCACCCGCACGACGCGGTGCGCGGGTCCCGGCTCGAAGCGCGCTCCGTTCTCGCAGACGACCGTCCAGGTCGTTCCGCTTCCCGAGACGAGGCTTCGGTTGTTCGGGTCGCCCGACGCCTCGAAGCGGGCCTGGGCGCGATAGAGCTGAACCGACGCCGCTTCGGACGCGGTCGGCTCGCGTCGCGGCAAGGACGCCGACGCGGTCTCCAGCGCTTCGCCGAGCGCCGCGGCAAAGTCGACGGGCGTGGCCGCGCCGCCCCGCTCGACGTAGACCGCGTGCGGAGACAAGCAACCCTGCTGGTCGTAGAGCGCGACGTCCTCCGAGACCTGTCGCGCCAGACCCGGAAGCGCCGCGCGGCCCAAGGCAGCGCGTCCGATGTAGGCCAGGCTCACCTTGGGCCCGTGCAGCACGAATTTGGCGTCCGGGCGGAGCTGATGCGTCACGCTCGCGATCGCGGTCTCGCCGCCAAACGCGAGCACCGCCGGCGCCGCGGCGAGCGCGGCGCGCTCCAGCTCCGCGGTGCCGCCCTTCCACCATAGAACCGCGATGCAGGCGCCCAGCTCCGAGTCTTCCTCGGCGATCGTGCGGGCAAGAAGCGGCGCCAGAAGCGGTTCCTGCGCCGAGGTCTTGGCGAGGAGCGCCGATTTGAGAAGGAGCGCCGAGAAGAGGGGCCAGACCGGCACTGTGGGCACGTTGCCCGCGTAGATCTGGAGCATCCACTCGGGCCCTGTCGCCCGCCGGAGGACGCCCTCGCGCGTGGGGACCGGCTCGTCGAGAGCCGATACCGAGCCCAGCTCGGAGGCGATCCACTTTCTGAAACCACCGCGGGCGAGCGGCTCGAACGCGTCGTCCAGGGCGCGCTCGACCATGGGGGCCGAGAAGCGTCCGCACGTCGCGAGCGACTGGACGAGCGTGCGGCGGGCTGGATCCCTGGGGTCGAGGAAGCGTGCCACCACGCGCTCGAGCGGGCGGAGGATGGAGCCGATGGGACGCTCGGCCAAATGCTCGGCGCGCGCGGCGCGG
>JANLXD010000033.1:0-1647 GCA_031364935.1 Candidatus Eiseniibacteriota bacterium | reverse complement strand
AGATCGGCAGCGCGGACATGGCGAACTCGGACTTCGCCTCGACGAGAAGTTCCGGGCTGGTGAGCAAATCAAGCCCGGTCAACGCCAGCGCGCGCACCGCGATCATCAGCGCGCGCTCCCCCGCTTCGCTGACACTCGCGTCGGCGAACCCCCTGGTATGGGAAGCGATGCTGGAGTCACAGATCGCCACGAACGGGTGCACCGAGGGAACCGCCCTGCTGACATTCCCCATGTCAAGAGAGCCCTTGTTGGAGCGCGGCCCGGAGACCACCGTGACGCCGGACTCCAGCAGGTGCTCCGCAAAGCGACCGGCTATCGTCCGGTTGGTCAACAGATCGTCGTACGGCTCATCGACGGGACGGATGCTGTAGCCGCACCCGGTCCCCTGGGCAATCCCCTTCACGGCAAGTTCAAACTCCGCCCTGATTTCATCGCGACGTCCGCTGTCACGCGCCCTGAGGCTGAAATGACCCACGGCTCTCGCCGGGATGATGTTTGCCCGGACGCCACCCTCGAGAATGATGCCGGGAATCCGCACATCGCGTCCCAGGCGTTTTTTCATCATGTCGACCGCGATGAACAGTTGTATCAGCGCGTCCAGCGCGTTGATCCCGCGCTCGGGCCAGGCGACGGCGTGGGCCTCCCGGCCCGTGAACAGAACCTCGAGTGAAATGCATGCGAGAGAATCGCTCTCGGCGCGCCATTCGGAGCCTGGATGCACCATCAGGGCCGCGTCGATGTCCGCAAAGACGCCCTCCCTTACCATGATGCATTTGCCACCGACCGTTTCTTCCGCCGGCGTGCCAATCACAAGCACTTCGCCGCCAACCCGATCGAGGCACCGGGCCAGGGAAAGACCCGCGCCCAGACCGGCCGCCGCGATGAGGTTGTGACCGCAGGCATGCCCGATTCCCGGCAGGGCGTCATACTCCGCAAGAAATGCGATGCGAGGCCCCGGGCTGTCGCTCTTGATTGATGCCACAAACGAGGTGGGAAGCCCGGCGACCCCGGCCTTGACCATGAACCCGGCCTTTTTCAGACGGTCCTGCAGGAGGGCTGTTGATTCGTGCTCGGCCAGGCTCAGCTCGGGATGGAGATAGAGGTGACGACTCAACGCCGTCAGTTCGGGTCGGAGCGCTTCGACGGCAGCCGATACCGTCATGTAAGGGTCTGTTGTCATCACACCTTTGGCCGGAGGAGAAGGTAAGCCGAATTTTGTCCCTGACGCGTCGTGCGCCAGGTGGTGGTCATTCCTCTAGGCCGACGGTTACCCGGCGGCTCAAGCGACCTACCCGGGAGCATCAGGGCGGGCCACCCCTTGGCATCTCCCCTATTTGGTCTTGCTCCACGTGGGGTTTACCCTGCCATCCCTGTCGCCAGGGACGCGGTGCGCTCTAACCGCACCTTTTCACCCTTGCCGGTCCCGCGCGCGCGCGGGACTTGGGCGGTGTGTTTTCTGTGGCACTTTCCTTCCTGTCACCAGGACCGGGCGTTACCCGGCACGCTGCCCTGCGGAGTTCGGACTTTCCTCCACGGGTTTCCCCGCAGCGACCACCTCTTCTCCTCCGACCGAAGCCGATTGTAGTGCAACGAGCAACCCACGGTCAAAATCAGACACCGCGCCGGCTGAAGAGGTTCCCCAGGACC
>JANLXD010000558.1:0-8712 GCA_031364935.1 Candidatus Eiseniibacteriota bacterium | reverse complement strand
GGAAGCGGCGCGCGTCGTCGTACAAAAGGTAGTACGTGCGCGTCATCGGCTTCACGCGGCGCAGCTTGAGGCGCGCCCGCGTGATGACGCCGGTCTGCCCCAGCCCCGCGATGACCGAATCGAACAGATCCTGGTTCTTCCCCGGACCGCACGTGACGCACTCCCCGGCTCCCGTGACCACGTCCAGCTCTTCCACCTGGTCGCCCTGGGTCCCATGGCGGAACGACGCGACGCCTATTCCCGCGATCGAGAGCGTGCCGCCGACCGTCACATTCAGGTTGTTCGTGAGTACTGGAGGAGCGAGGCCCATCGGCTTCAGCCGCTCGAGGAGGCTTCCCCACAGGACGCCCGCGTCCACGTCGGCCGTGAGCCGGTCCGCATCCACCGAGTGAATGCGGTCGAGCGAGCCCATCGCGAGCAGGATGCCGCCATCGGAGAGTCCGAGGTGGCTCTGGCTGTGGCCGGCCCCGCGCGTCGCGACAGTCAGCCCTTCCTCGCGCGCGAACCGGATCGTAGCCGCCACGTCGGAGGCCGCCCGCGGCTCGACCAGGAGCCGCGGGGTCGAGCGGAACAGATGGCCGAAGTTGGTCGTCAGCTCGTCCGGCACTTCGCCGGCGTCGCGGACCGCCCCCTCGACCTTTTGGGTCAGCTTATCGCGGAGTCCGCTCACCAACGCTCGCGCGGCGCATGTGCTTCAGAAGCAGGATCTGGCCGAAGTGCCCCGCGAAGTGCTCGAGCACGTGGTAGTAGTACCAGCGCACGTTCAGGACTCGCTGGGAGCCGTCGGGACGATCGCGGGTGAACTCGCGCTCCATGTCCTCGTCGGGGCGGTCCTTGGTGGCTTGCTTGAAGTAATTCCGCGCGCGCTCGAGAAGGTCGTCGTAGAACGCGAGGTCCTTCCCGTTCAGGAGCGGGAACGCGGGCGCGCCCTCTGGGATCGGCAGCCCGTCGTCATCGGCTCCGATCCCGATAACGCCCTGCACGTCCCCCTCCGTGTCACTCTCGATGACAATCTTCGTCCACCACACCTCGACGACCGCGAGATGCGCGAGGAGCATCCCGATCGTGTTCATGCCGGGCGCGGGCTGCCACATAAGGTCTTCGGGGGTGAGTCCGCGCGTCTCCTCGCGGAGCCTCCGGAGCTGGTCGTCGAGCTGCGACATGAAGGAGCCCGCCTCGCGGGAGCGAAACCCCGGGAGAGGTGCGATCAGGGAACGGGTGATCGTCTGCATGGATGCCTCCGTCAGGATGCGGGTTTCTTGGGAACGTCCCACGCAGGGGGCGGCGGAAAATCGAGAACAGGCGTCAGCGGCGTCCCGCTCGGCGGCACCCGCTCCGGCGCGCGATGAATCACCGCCGGGATGCTCCGGAGATACGCCACGATCGCCATCGCGTCTTCGCGCGTGAGGTGGGCATAGTTGGGCCACGGCATCGGCGGCGCGATGGGAGCGCCTTCCTTGTCGACGCCGGTCTGCAAGGCACGGAGAATCTGCTCGTCGGTCCAGCTCCCCAGGCCGGTCGTCGCGTCGGGAGTGAGATTCGCGGCGTACGAGACGCCCCACGGGCCCTTCCAGCCCAGGTCGCTTCCGGACAAGGCGCGGCTCATGTCGGGCGCGCCGTACAGCGTTCCCGGCGTGTGGCAGTCGTGGCAGCCTCCGACGATGGCGAGATATTGTCCGCGCTGGATCGGCGTCATCGCGGCGGCTCTCGCGGCCGTCGAGTCGGCGGTGTCGGAGGTCTCGGTCGTAGTGTTGGACCTGGAGCAGGATGCCGCCGCGAGGGCGGCGACGACGAGAACGGCCGATTGGAATCCCCGGCTCATGCTTCGATCTCTCCTTTCCATCAGGAATGGACTCCCTGCACGTAGATGTCGCGCGCGATCTTGATGACCAGCGCGAACACGATCGCCACGACGACAACCCGGATGAAACGATCCCCGCGGCGGACCGCGAGGTGCGCGCCGAGAAAACCGCCCAACAGCTGCGCTCCCGCCATTGGAAGCGCGACGCTCCACAGCACCGCCCCCCGGCTCGCGAAGAACGCCACGGCCGCCAGGTTCGACCCGAAGTTCACCACCTTCGCGTCGGCGGTCGCCCGTGAGAGAGGCTGATGCAAGAGCGCCACCGACACCAGAATCAGGAACGTCCCCGTCCCCGGTCCGAAGAATCCATCGTAGGCGCCGATCAGGAGCGCCGCGAGCGCCCAGATGGCGCGCGCCCGGCGTGCCGGGACGGTTGGCCCCGACTCCGCCGGCGGTCGCGCCGCCAGCACGATCACCGCGGCTGCGATCAGAAGTATCAGCACCAGGGGCCGCAGCACCTCGGGGCGGAGCGCCAGCGCGAGCGCGACTCCCACCGCCGAGCCGGCGACCGCGAGCGGAAAGGCGAACCGGGCCGCGCGCCGGTCCACCAGGCCCGCGTGCGAATAGCGCACCAGGGACGCGAACGAGCCGAAGACCGATTGCCCCTTGTTCGTCCCGAGCGCGAGATGCGGAGGCAGCCCCGCCGCGAGGAGCGCGGGCACCGTCACCAGCCCCCCGCCCCCTCCGACGGCGTCCATCGTGCCCGCGAAGAGCGCGGCCCCACATAGCGCCGCGATCTGCCCCGCCGAAAGGTCCGCCGGCTCCTCCTTTGCGACCGTTGCCGTGAGCGGGCGATTATAACCCCAAGCCCCGGTGGTATTCTGCGGGACGTTGGGGTCGGCCGCCGCGCGAGTCCAGCCGGACGGTCGAGCCCGGGACTACCGAGGAGGGACCGATGGGACGGATCGCGTGGGGCCGCGTGATTTTCGGCGGGATCGTCGCGGGAGTGCTCTTCAACGCCTTCGAGTTCCTGCTGCACGGCAGAATGCTGGCCGCCGCGTGGCACTCGGCCATGCTCGCCCTGGGGAAGACTCCCGAGGAGATCGTGGCGTCGCAGGCGACGTCGATGCCGCTCCTTCTCCTCTGGGCCTTTCTCGCCTGCCTCTTCGGCGTCTGGCTCTACGCCGCTATTCGTCCCCGGTTCGGCTCGGGGCCCAAGACCGCCCTTCTGGCTGCGATCGTCACGTGGCTCGGAGTCACGCTGCTCCCCGCGATGGTGACCGTGGCCTTCGACCTCTATCCGACCGGCCTCGTGGCCACGTGGGTGATGGGAGAGCTGGTCGGCCTCGTCGTTTCGATCTTCATCGGGGCCTGGCTCTATCGCGAACCGTCAGCCTAGCGGCTTCCCCACGAATCGAAGCCCCGCCGCGGCGATGTCCCGCTCGCGCACCAGCCGGCATTCCAGCTCGAACACCGCCTCGAGCACTCGCGCCGCGGGCTCGTCCGCGCGCATCCGCTCGGCGAGGTAGCGGTACAGGTAGGGCGCCTCCTCCACCGTGCCCAGCTCGAATCGTTCCCGGGCCGCGGCGAGCATGTCGTGCCCGGATGCGAGCGGCGGATCGCTTATGTGTTCCTGACGCCACCGCGCGAGCGGCCGCCGCTCGGCGGCGTGCTCGGGAGCCGGCGGAGTGACCAACCCGGCCGCCACGAGCACCGATTCCAGATCGTAGAGCCAACGCGCGGTGTGCACGTTCACGCGGTCGAACGCAAACTCCTCGGCAAGGAGAACGCCCCCCGGCGTGAGCGCTCCACGCGCGCGAATGAGAGCGCGATCCAGGGGCGGCATGTGGTGAAGCGACCGCGTGAAGAGCACCGCGTCGAAAGGCCGGTCGGGCTCGTAGTGGTGGAAGTCCGCGGCGACCCATGCCACCGGCGAGCCGTCGGCCCGCGCCGAGGCTTCGGACGCCTCGTCGAGGGCCGTGACCTCGTAGCCGCGCCGGGCGAGCGCGCGGGAGATGGCACCCCCGCCCGCACCCACCACGAGGACGCGCGCGGGAGGCGGCGGGAGGAAGCGCGCGAGGAAGCGGAGCGTCTCCCGCTCGGGAAGCGGGGCGGTCGCCGCATCAGCGGGGGCGGTGTTCCCGGGGGTCATCGTCCCTCCCGCATCTGCACCGACGAGGCGGGCAAGAGATCCAGCGCGATCACGCGTCCGTCTCGGCCGACTTGTCCGAAGGTGAGCACGCCCGTAGGGCACGAGTGGACGCACGCCGAGCAGCGGACGCACTCCGGGTCCTGCATCGGCTCCCCTTTGTTCGCGAAACTCATGACGTCGATCCCCTGGTGGCAGACCGACGTGCAGACGTTGCACGAGATGCATTTCTTCTTGTCGGGAACGATCGCGAAGCGGCTGAACCGGGCGTAGATGTGCATCAGTGCCGCGAGCGGACAGAAGAACCGGCACCAGACCCGGCCCGAAAACCAGAAGTAGAGCCCGTACCCGATCACGCCCGCCAGGAACACGTCGATTGTCCACTTGTACGGCTCTTTGAAAAGCGAATCGAAGACCCGGTCGGCCCAGTTCCCGTCGGGCAGGATCCACCCCGCGATCCGGACGAACAGGAGCAGGATCGCGATGGAGAGGATGACCTGTCCGGCCAGGTTGAGCCGGTTCCACCCTGGGCCGTGCGGCATCTTGTGGCGTTGCGTATCTCCGAGCGTCTCGGCCATCGCGCCGCAGGAGCAGATCCAGCCGCAGTAGACCCCTTTCCCGAAGAAGTAGATGCCCAGCGGGATCAATACGAAGGTCTGCACGACGCTGATGCCGATCCACCACCAGAGTGGGTCATGCGTGAAGACGTTGTAGACGTTGAGCGGCCACGCGAGGACGAGGCCGTACGCGCGCCAGTACTCGCGGCCGTGGCCGTAGCTCACGGCTGGAAAGAGCGCGTCGGCCAGCCCCCGTGGCAGGAGCCCGTTGTGTCCCAGGTAGGGCAGGATGATCTCGGGCAGGAGAAAAAGCGGCAGAACCTGGATCGCGGCCAGGGTCACCGTCTGCGCGGTCACGTACGGCGTCTTCCGACGGCGGATCCGCTTGGCCGCGAAGATCACGATGATCGCGGAGTAGACGACCGTGTACCAGAACGCCGGGCCGGAGGCGCTGATCGCGACCGTGCCGAGCAGGGTGCGCGGATCCGACGCGGCGGCGGCGATGCCACCGCCCGCGGCAGCCAGGAGATCGGGGAGGTTGAACGGGAACCAGTGGCGCTCCGCGAAGAGCGCGGAGAAGCGTCCGCCCGACTTCCAGTTGTAGAGCCACCCGCAGAAGAAAAGGAAGAGGCCCATCGCGATCCACGAGAGGGGACGGCCTTCGCCGGCGATCCGCATCCCGGAGCGCCGGAAGAAGCCGAGCGGAGCTTCGCGGCCGATCATCGTGAAGACGGTGTCGTTGGGAAGGCGCTCCTCGTGGCCGTCGGCGTGGACCAGGACGACGTGGCCGGGCTGGATTTCCTGCACGCGCGTGCGGAAGAGGAGCGACACGCCAGCGGCGCGGAGCGCGGCCACGTTCTCGGACTTCGGGCGGGACAGCTCGGCGCCGCGGTACGAGAGCGTGACGCGCGCCCCTGCCCCGGCGAGCGCGACGGCACCCTCCACGGCCGAGTCCCCACCGCCCACGACCAGCACGTTCTGCCCGGCAAAGTCCTTGGGGTCGTGGAGCCGGTTCGTGACCTTGTCGAGTCCTTCTCCGGGCACACCCAGCGTGCGGTAGTCGCCGCTTCGTCCGATCGCGACGAGGACGCGCCGCGCGCGGATCGGGCTACCCTCGGTGACGTGGACCCGGAGAGCGCCCGCCACGCGCTCGACTCGCTCCGCTCGCGCCCCCACGACCGGGATCCCGGCCGCTTCCGTCTGGCGCTTCAGCTCTTCCTCCAGCGCTTCCTTCACGTCCGCGGTTACTTGAAGCGTCCCCGCGGGTCGAAAGCTTTTGGGGTACGTGAAGATCGGTTTTCGCTTCGGGAAGTTATGGATCGTGGCAAACGGCGCCTCGGCCTCGAGCACGACGAAGGAGAGTCCGAGCCGCTTCGCCTCGACGGCGGCAGCCATCCCCGACACGCCGGCCCCTACGATCGCGACGTCCACCGGGTCGTCGTCTCCGCGCGGCGCGTCCGGCGGGCGGCTCTGGAGGTCGGCGGCGATCCGTTGGATGGCCTTGGCGCCCGTGTCGAGAGCCGTCTTCAAGAGCGGCACGCCGGTCAGGTCGCCGGTCACGAAGACCCCCGGCACGTTGGTGCTTCCGTCCGCGCGGATCTCGGGGAGCTTTTCGACAGTCCCCGCCGGCCATCGCACATGCAGCCAGCGGGCGTACCGGGTAAGGAGGTTGGGCATGCTGGGAACTATACTCGCGCGGCGGGGCGTGTGTGACGTGGGGCTACGGCAACTAGGTGTGGATCTCGGACCAGTGGATGATCTTCCAGGTCGTACCCGACGCTGACACGATCGGCTTCAGTTTGAATTCCAGCGTCGAGTTGTTGGAGTGCAGATCGTTGAAGTGGGAGTTAGTAATAGAGAGCATGACCCCCGTACGCTGGAGGGTTACCCATTCAGGCGGGTCTCCAACGTTGGTAAGGCGAATCCACGGTCCCGTTCCCAGACTCACGGCCACGCTGCTGACATACAGATCCAGCGCGAGCCCCCCGACCGCCCGGATCTCATCCGCTCTTGTGAACATCAGCGTAGCCGGCGACGGATCTGTCATGTCCACGCTTGCCCCGGTGTAGTCATCCGTCAGCACCGAGTCGATCATCGTGCTGTCGCGACGTTCCCAAGCGAGCGCGTAGTCCAGCACGGTGCTCTCCGGAGCGCTGGGTGTGAAGTAGCGGGGTGGAGCGGGCACGATCGGCTTCACAGGATCGTCCTTGCCACATCCGAGAACCAGCCCCAGGAGGGCGGAGCAGATGCAGAGAGAACGAATGGCGGGGTTCACGTACAAAGCCTATACCCGCGCGCCGAACCCGCCTAAGGATTCCAGTGCCGGGCGGCACGACTTTACTATACAAAGTACTTGACATTAACGCCACATCGGCCGATTCTTCTCTCATGCGCCGCTCCCAGAACACTGCCCGCAAACCAAAGCCAGCGCCCCTCGAACGGAAGGCCCAGGACCATCTTCGCTACATCCGTTCCGCCATGGAACGGTCGGTGTCCTTCACCGCCGTACCCGGCATAGGTGGCGCCGTCATGGGCGTCACCGCGCTTGTCGCCGCCTGGCTGGCCTCCCGTGCAGAGACGCCCCAGGCGTGGCTTTCGATCTGGCTGGCGGAGGCAGTGCTCGCGTTCCTGATCGGGTGCTGGGCCATCCGCGTCAAGGCCGCCCGCTCGAAGACGCCGCTCTTCGACGGGGCCGCGCGCCGCTTCGCGATGACGCTCGCGCCGCCCATTCTCGCCGGCGCGGTCGCCACGGTGGCCCTCGCGCATCGGGGACTGTTCCCCGTGCTCCCCGGCCTCTGGCTTCTGCTCTATGGCGCCGCCGTCGTGACCGGAGGGGCCGCCTCGGTGCGCGCGGTGCCGCTCCTCGGTCTGGCGCTCATGGCGACCGGAACGCTGGCGCTCTTCTCTCCCCCGTCCTGGGGAAACGCCTATCTCGCGGCCGGCCTCGGCGGGCTCCAGATCGCATTTGGCCTCTACATCGCGAGGAGACACGGTGGCTGATCGCTTTCAGAGGCGTCGCGTCGCGGGCGCCGACGTGCACCGGGATCGCGCGCGCCCGACCCAGCCCGCTCCCGCGCCCGAGAGTCTCTCTTCGCTCGACCGGCTGATCCACGAGCGGGTGCGGCTCGGACTTGTCAGCGCGCTAGCGGTGAACGATTCACTGACGTTTCGGGAGCTCAAGGATCTGCTCGGCGTCACCGATGGGAATCTCTCCGTACACGCGCGCCGGCTGGAGGAGGCGGGCTATATCGCCTGCAAGAAGTCCTTCTCGCTCCGTGTTCCCCGGACGGAGTACCGCCTGACCCCGGAGGGGAGGCGGGCGCTGGAATGTCACCTGGAGCATCTCGCAGCCGTGATTCGCTGGGCGCGCTCGTAGCGGGGCGAAGCGGAGGATTATGGAGTTCGTTCCGCCGTTCGCTCCGTTCGTCGTTCTCGCCTTCCTCGCGCTGGGTGGCGCGTTGGGCGCCACGGCTCTGGCCCTGCTCGCCGCCGCGATTCTTCGGAAGTCGCGGCTCCTTCCCTGGATCGCGGGGTTCGGAGCCGTGGTCGTTCTGGGCTACGCAGGTGTGCTTCTCGCGGATTCGCTAGTCAGCCATGAGCGCGTCCTGGGTCACGGAGAGAAAAAGTACTTCTGCGAGATCGACTGCCACCTCGCCTACTCCGTGGAAGAGGTCGAAACAGCGCCGATTCTGGGCCCACCCCTCCACCCGCTCCGCGCGAAGGGTCGCTGGCTCGTCGTACGCCTGAAGACGTGGTTCGACGAGAACACTATCTCCCGGCACCGCGGCGATTCCCCGTTGCAGCCGAATCCCCGCGTGATCTACGTGCGGGACGCCGACCGCCGGCGCTTCGCGCCGTCGCCCCAAGCGGAGCATGCGCTCACCGCTGCCGGACGAACGAGCGTCCCCCTCACCCGCCCGCTCCGTCCGGGAGAGTCGTACGAGACGCTCCTCGCCTTTGACCTTCCGCCTGGAATTCGGGATCCGCGTCTCTACGTGGGTTCGGACGATCCGGTCACCTTTCTCCTGATCGGGCACGAGCAGAGCCCGCTCCACCGCAAGGTATGGTTCCGGATTTGAGAGGGGCCGAGGGGAACGGCGCCGAGGGAAACGGGGCCGAGGGGAACGGCGCCGCCGCTAGCCCAGGATGTCGCGAACCACGCGGGAGAGGTCGTCGGGCATGCAGGGCTTCTGCAGGAAGTTGAC
>JANLXD010000516.1:0-5498 GCA_031364935.1 Candidatus Eiseniibacteriota bacterium | reverse complement strand
AAGCCGTCGCCCGACTTGATCGCACAGCCGGAGGAGATGCGCCAGGATCCGCTCCCGGTCCGAGACGTCCTCGGGCAGCGTGTATTCGTGCCCCATCGACTTGACCGGCACGCCCTCGAAGTAGGGCACGACCTCGGAGTCGTCGTCGCCGCGTGAGGCGTTCTGCATGTGGTCGCCGTTCAGGCCGAAATGGTAGGTGAGGAACTCCCGCGGGAAGCGCGCGAGCTGACCGACAGTACGGATCCCGAGCGCCGCGAGCGATACCGCCGTCTTCTCGCCGATTCCCCACAGGTCGGAGACTGGCCGCGCCTCGAACAGCTCCCGGAAGCGCGCCACCGAGAGGACAGTGAGGCCGTTCGGCTTCTGAAGCCCGCTTCCCATCTTGGCCACGTACTTATTGGGCGCGATCCCGATGGAGGCGGTGAGCCCCACGCGCCGCTGCACGGCGCGCTGAATCGCCTGCGCGAGGGGGATGGCCGCGTTCAGGATCGCTTCGGGATCGTCGGTGTGCCCCGGCTTGACCTTCACGCTCGCGGTCAGGTCGAGGAACGCCTCGTCGATGCTGAACGGCTCGACGATCGGGGTGAAGTCCTTGAGCGTGTCGAGGATCTGAAGCGAGATGTGGACGTACTTCTTGGGGTCGCCCTCGACGAAGGCGGCGTCAGGGCAGAGTCGCGCCGCCTCGGCGATGGGCATCCCCGCGTGGATCCCGAACCGACGGGCCGGGTAGTTCGCGGCCGAGACCACGCCGCGGCTGTCCTTGGACCCGCCCACGATGAGCGGCTTCCCCGAGTAGCGCGGGTTCAGCTTCTCCTCGACCGAGGCGAAAAACGCGTCCATGTCGACGTGCGCGACGATCCGCACTCAGGATCACCCTTCCATCCATACGCGGGTGAGCTGCTTGATCCCCCTGGGAGCCATGGACGATACGATAGTGCACATATGTGCAGTTGTCAAGGGGGCTAGCCGCTCCTAATTTGAGTCTCGTGAAGAGACTGCTACTGGTCGCCGTTCTCGCGGCGGCCGGCTACCTCGGATTCACCCAGCTTGGCCCGCTTCGGTCGCGGCACGAAGTCCCTGAGAGAACCGCTCGGCCACTCGAGACCGACCGTGCGCTCGCCCATGCCTTTGAGGAGCGGAAGAGCGACCTCCAAGCCGAAGGGCGTGGCACCGTGGCCAAGATTCTCTCCGATGACGTCTCCGGCGACCGGCATCAACGGTTCATTCTTCGACTGGGCTCGGGCCAGACGCTGCTCGTCGCGCACAACATCGACCTCGCCCCTCGGGTCGCCGGCCTACGCCTGGGCGATGAGGTCTCGTTCCACGGCGAGTACGAGTGGAACCCGAGCGGCGGCGTGATCCACTGGACGCACCGCGATCGGACCAGTCGCCATCCGGACGGATGGTTGAAACACGCGGGACGCACCTACCAGTGAGCGAACGAGCCGGCCCGAACTCGCCGCCGCCGCTGCCGAAGGCTGTCCTTCTCGACATGGACGACACGATTCTCTACGACAGCGGGAACGTGGCGCAGTGCTGGCAGGAAGCCTGTCTCGCCCATCGATCGGAGCTGGGCGCCCTGGATCCCGGTGCGCTTTATGAAGTGGTGGACCGCACTCGGGAGTGGTTCTGGGCTGATCCCGAACGCCACCGCGCGGGTCGCCTCGATCTGGATGCCGCGCGTCGCGAGATCGTGCGAATGGCGCTCGCCAGCATCGGCATGGATTCTCCGGCCCTGGCGGAGAAGATCGCCAACCGCTACGGCTTCCAAAGGGAGCTGGGCGTTCAGCCGTTTGCCGGCGCTGTCGAAACGATTCGGTGGCTCCGCGACAGCGGGTGTCGCCTGGCGCTCTTGACGAACGGAAGCGCCGTCTCTCAAAGGGGCAAGGTCGAGAAGTTCAGGCTTGCCGAGTTGTTCGACCTCATCCTGATCGAGGGCGAGCTAGGCTACGGAAAGCCCGATACTCGTGTGTACCGATTGGCTCTCGATCGATTGGGGTCGGAGCCGGCCGATACGTGGATGGCGGGCGATAACCTCGAGTGGGACGTGGCGGCGCCGCAGCGACTGGGCATCTTCGGAATCTGGATCGACGTTCATGGGACCGGTCTTGCTTCGGGGCACAGCGTGTGTCCGGATCGGATTGTCCGGAGCCTCTCGGAGCTGCGACAGAGACCCGAGTTCGGCGTATCCTACTGACACGATGCTCAGCCTATACCCCTGGATCAAGGCACTGCGGAGATGCCTTCTCATCGTCTCGATGGGGGTGATCGCATCGACGGCATGGGCTTGTACCTGCTCCAATGGACTCGAACTGCCTGAAGCCCTCAACAAGTCCGACGATGTGTTCGTCGGGCGAGTGATATCTCTACAGATACCGCCTAGGCGTCCTCGTGTCCGTGGATCCGATACTCTTTACGTATACATCATGGAGGACTACTTCCGCTGGCTTGTGATCCCTTCACGTGCTTGGAAGGGCGCCCAGTCGGACACCCTGGCGGTGTACACGATGCGAGGAAGCGCTGCATGTGGTTTCGACTTTAAGATAGGCGAGGAGTACCTGATCTATGCCGACTCCGCGTCGGCTGAGGACAGCATCGCGGCGAATTGGCTACATGGGACACCGTACCCGGCCCTGTTCACTTCTCTGTGTTCACGAACCACGGCCTTGAGTAGTACCAGGGCCAGCGAAGACCTCTTTGCCCTCGGCCAACCCGTCTGGACCAGCATAACGAGATAGGGGTTGCCTCCTAGGGGTTTACTTGCCTCGTCTCGCTGCCATCCTTTCGTCAGCCGACACCCAACCTGAATCGAACGACTGTCCGCGCTCGTCCAGATCTATGGCCACGGGCGCATGGTCCGACGGCGTGGGCTTCCCCTTCCGCGCCTCGCGGTCGATTTCCGCCCAGACCGTCCGCTCTGCGAGCAGGCGTGTCGCGAGCAGATGATCGATCCGCATGCCGAAGTTCCTATGAAAATCTCCCGCGCGGTAGTCCCACCAGGAATAGCGGCCGGGCTCGGGGTGATGTCGGCGGTAGACGTCCACGAGTCCCCACTGGCAAAGACGCGAGAACGCTTCACGCTCGGCCGGCGAAACGTGGGTTCCCCCATGACATGCTTTGGGATCCCATACGTCCGCGTCCTGAGGCGCCACGTTGAAGTCGCCGCCGAGCACGAGGGCCTCGGCCGGATCGGCTGAATCCTTGAGCCATCTCAGAAGCCGTCGGTACCAACCGAGCTTGGCTTCATAGAACTGCGAGCCGACCGCCCTGCCGTTCGGCGCGTAGACGCTCACGACTCGAACGCCTCCACACACCGCCGCGATCATCCGCGCCTCGGCCAGCGGCTCGTCGTCTCCGGCGTCCGGTGTTCCCGCCGGACGAAGCGGCTCGCCGAAATTGGTCACGACCGACTCGATCCCGACGCGGCTCGCGATGGCCACTCCGTTCCACCGGCCTTCCCCGTGATGGGCCAGCTCGTAGCCTGCTGTGCGGACCGCCTCGGTTGGCGCGTTCGCGTCCGTTAGCTTCGTCTCCTGCATCAGGATCACGTCGGGCCGCGCGCGCTCGAGCCACCAGGAGACTTTCTCCAGGCGGGCTTTCAGCGAGTTGACGTTCCAGGTCGCGATTCGCGTGGCGTCCCCTAGGCCTCCTAGCCTTCCATCCATACCCGGGTGAGCTGCCAGGTCAACTCGCGGGAGTCGTAGCGGATCTCGTAGTAATCCGCGTTGTCCGCGAGAAGTGCGAAGTAGTGGATCTTGTTCTCCCCTTCATGGCGGACCCAGTCGCCCGTCACCTTGGCGATGCGGACCGTCTTGTTCTTCCAGCGGAAGCGGATCGGCTTCATCGTCCCGCCGGAAAACATCGTGATGACTTCGATGGGGTCGTGGATGGACTCGATCATGAAATACCCATCTCTCTCGGAAGGAAACGATCGCGCATGGAGCATCAGGAGAGCCTCCGGAAAACCCCCACCACCTTGCCCGCGACCCGCACGTCAGGGTCGGAAGGGCGCACCTCGATCGGTTCGTAGTCATCATTTTCGGGGAAAAGAAGAAGCTTGTCGCGGCGCGGGAAGAAGCGCTTCACCGTGGCCTCGTCGCCAATCAGGACCACGGCGATCTCGCCGCTTTTGACGGGGGTTTCGTGCCGGACGAAGACAATGTCGCCGTCCAGGATCCCCGCGTTTTTCATGCTGTCGCCGCGCACGCGAAGGGCGAAGTGCTTGCCCGGGCGCAGGAGCGAGCCGTCCACGGCGATGGTGTCTTCGATGTGTTCTTCGGCGAGGATCGGCGCGCCGGCGGCCACGTGCCCGATGAGGGGGATTTCGAGCAGTTCGTTGGCTCGGCGAGACGCAGGCGGCGTGCTGGGCAAGGTGTCGCTGGGTGCCACACCGCGCCCGCCGGCCAACTGTACTTCGATGCCCCGGGAAGTGAAGCGATCCCGCCGGATCTTCCCGTCTCGTTCTAGACGGTCCAGGTGATAGCGGACCCCGTTGGTGGAGGCGATCCCGAAGGCGGTCCCGATCTCCCGGAGGGTGGGCGGCCGGCCCCTATCCCGAAGCGATTCCTCGATATAGTCGAGAATCGCTTCGGCGGAAGGCGTGCGCTGGGGGGACCCTTTGCCCCGGGCCCCTGAGGGATTGGGCTTCGTCCTCATGGCTAAGGGGGAAGATAGTGCACGTTTGTGCAGTTGTCAAGGGGGGCCCCTGGATGATTCGTAGGTCCCCCCTCCCCTACAGTAGAGTCGTCCCGCCGCTACAGCGTCTTCAAGTACTCCGCAAGCTCCTCCTGCTGCGCCGCGGTGAGCCCGAGAGCACGAACCCGGTTGTAATGCGAGACGACATCCGCGAGCGTCGCCGCGCTGCCGTCGTGGAAGTACGGCGGATGCTGCCACAGCCCGCGCAAGGGAGTCGTGCGGTACGCCTTGTTCGCGGTGCGCGCAGCGTACGCCCCGTCGACTCCGGTCTCGTCCGGCGCATGCAGCTTGCCGCTGTTGTTGTCCGTTCCACTGGCGCCCACGTGGCAGCTCGCGCACGACTTGTCGAACAGCGCGTGCCCCTTCTCGGCGGTCGCGGCCTCGAAGCTCCCTGCCGGAGGCGGCGGCGCCGGCAGGCTATGCTGGTAGGCGCGAAGCGCCGGAAGCTTGGGGGTAACCATGTCCGGCGTCTGCTTGATGTCGATCCCGAGGCGGGAATCAGAGAAGTTGCCGTGCCCGTGCATCTGGGTGACGGCGACATAGGCATTCCAGTACGAGATCGGCCCCTCCGCCGTGTAGGTCTCGTTCTTCACTTGTGCCAATCCGTAAGCGGGCGGGATGACCAGCGGCGTGTTCTTGCCGTCCAGGTTGTATCGCGGGTCGTATTTGCCCGGCCCCCACGACTGATAGACCGCTTTCTGAGCCGCCGGAACGACTGGCGAGAGAGCAATGATGGCGCCAACGTTGAGATCGCGGTTCGGCCAGCCGTCCATGCGGTGCCCAATACCAGCCATCACCGAGTT
>JANLXD010000506.1:0-4286 GCA_031364935.1 Candidatus Eiseniibacteriota bacterium | reverse complement strand
GCGCGACCGGCGTCGCCACGGTGCCCACCTTGCCCTTGATCTCGCCGGCGGCGCCGAACGCCTGGTTTTTCCACACCTGGATCCGGCCGGTGTTGGTGCCGGTCAGGACGCCCGAGATGATGTCGCGCGCGTTGCCGCCCGAGCCGTCGACGTTGGCCGCGGCGAGAGCCTGGATGTCGTAGGAGGCGTTGCCTAGGTAGCTCTCGGTGTTCCGGTAGTAGACGTTCCCCGTGTACTTGCCGGGCTCTCCGTTCCACCAGACGCGGATGTTGGCCGTGCCCGCCGCGCGCGTGCCGACGACGATGTCGAGGTCGTGGCGGTCGTTCTGCGTCGTCGCAGAGCCTTCCGACGCATCGGCTTCGTCGAGATCGGCGACCGCCATCGAGAGCACCCGGTCGGTCGGGATGTGGAGCGGGGGCTGGCTCGGAGGAAGTCCGGTTCCCGTGCCGGTACCCGTGCCCGTGCCCGTTCCGGTCCCCGTGCCGCTGCCGGTGCCCGTGCCCGAGCCCGTGCCGCTGCCCGAGCCGGTGCCGGTGCCCGTGGCGCCTGTGTTGGCCGCATACGCCTGGTTCGCCTGGGCGAGGAACGGGAAATTTCGCGGCTCGACCGTGGTCGCGATGCTGACGCGGTCGTACCCGCCGCTCTCGACGTTCTTCTGCTTGGTCTCAGTGACCATGGTGATCTGGATCGTCTTCACGCTGCTGGACGTGCCCGGCCCGGTCGGAATCCCCAGGTTGGCATTGGCCACGGTCTTTCCGAAGAAAACGCCGGCGGGGTCGTTGCTCGTGCCGCTCGCCAGCTCGAGCGGCGATCCTGCGGCGTTGCGGTACGAGAAGACCGGAACGTTCTTGGCTGTAACGTTGTCCGCGGTGCGCTGCGTCAGTCCGTACGCCACGATCTCTCCGTGGCCCGTGACGGGGGCCGCCAGCGAATCGCCGGAGGTGCCGACGACGCGCCGGAGGACGAAGTCGTAGGGGTTGGAGCTCGACGTGACGAGTGGATCGCTGGTGCTCGGGTCGAGGAAGTAGGTGATCACCTCGCCGAGATTGATCACGCGGTCGCCGTTCACGTCCAATGCGAACGTCACGCGGTACTGGGAAGCCGTCACAATCGAAGGCTGGACCGCCGGGCTGATGCCGTAGCCGGCCGAGCGCAGCTCGCGCGCGATCAGGTCGACGCCGCTCCGAGCGTTCTGGTTCGCCTCCGCCAGCTCGAGGCCCACCTGCTGGGACTTCTCGCCGCGGATGTAGACTTGGTAGATCGAGCCCATCACCAGCGCGAACAGGAGCACGGCGATGGTGATCTCGATCAGAGTGAAGCCGGGGCTTGCCTTCATTCGCGATGAATTCACAGTGTCACCTCGTTCATGGGCTCCCTGCCTCGGTCACCGGGTCACGTAGCTGGTGAGGGCCGTTGTCTGCGGGCCGTGATTGTCGTTCCAGCGGGACGTGACCTGGATTTTCTTGCACCCTGCCATCGGAACCGAATCCGTCACCACCCACGTGCGCGTGAAGACGGACGTCGTATCGGAGAACGTGCCGGCCGCGAGGGCCGTGTAGGTCGTGCCGCGGAGCTGCTCCATCTTGATCTGAGCCGCCATGAGCCCGCTCGTGATGACGCGGCTCTGCGTCACGCCCCGGGTTCCCGCCGGGATCATCGCGGCCACGGCCAGGATTCCGACCGCGAGGAACGTAAGGGCGAAAAGCACCTCGATCAAACTGAAGCCCTGCTGCCCGGCGGCGCCGTCGAGGGAACCGGCGCGGCGGGGACCGCGCGGAAAACGCAGGCGGCGGGCGGTCACTGGACCGTCACCATGCCCGTGGGACGCACCACCGACATCGAGCGCGCATACCCTTCGGGGTTCGAGTAGATGACGCTCCCGGACACGCTGGCGCTCCCGTTCGGCAGGAACGTGACCGTGTCGGACGGAAACGGATTGGTGCCCGAGTTGGTGACCGTGATCCACGAGGGAAGAGCCGACGTGGCTCCTTCCTTCTCCGTGCCGTTCTTCACGCTGTTGTTGTTGTCGTCGTCCCACCATTTCAGCTTCCGCTCCGTCGAGGTCCAGTAGAGGACGTAGTTGTTGTTTTCGGTGATCGAGCGCTGGCGCACCACGCGCAGCGTCGTCGCGAACTGCTGCACCTGGCCGTTCAGCTCCACCGAGCGCAGGAACTTGTTGATCCCCGGCACCGCGATGGCGCTGACGATGCCGAAGATCACGAGCACGATCGACAGCTCGACGAGCGTGAATCCCTCGCCGCCGCGGCTGTGCGCCGTGATCCCTTCGCACTTCTTCATCGGCACCTCCATGGGAGACCATTCGTCCAACCTGGATTTAGGCAACGAGCATGCCAAGCTACAAGTCGCGCCGGGATCGGCGTCTGGGGGCCCCGGCGGGGGTCTGTACGATGGTTTTCGCCCTTCATTGGCCGGTACCGGCCATGCCCCGCTCCGTGCCGCCGTGCATGCGCGGCGTGCAATCCGCACGCGTCACGGGAGGAGCGAGCGGTACCACCGAAACAGAGAGTCGCCGTACAGAAGCAGCGCGACGGCCGACGGCGCGAGAAACGTCCCGAAGGGGATCGCGCTCCGCTTGTTCCCCTGGCCGCGCGCGATGAGGAGCAATCCGAAGATCGACCCCGCGAACGACGCGAGGAAGATCGCGCCGAAGACACCGCCCGCTCCCAGGAACGCGCCCATCATCGCGGCCAGCTTCACATCGCCGCCGCCCATTCCGGGAACGCCGGTCGCGCGCTCGTAGATGAAGCCCACGAGCCAGAGGCTGAGCCCGCCGGCAAGCGCTCCAGCGAGCGCGGCGCCGATGCCGGGGGGTCCGAAGAGACTGGCCGCGAGACCCAGCCCCACACCGGGAATGGTGACCGCGTCGGGAATGGTCCGCGTGTCGAAGTCGATCCACGCCACCGCGACCAGCGCGAGAAGGAACGCGGCGTGCGCCACGAAGAGCGCCGGATGCTCCGCGCGGCGGGCGAGGAGCAGCAAGAGAATCCCCGCCGTCAGCTCCACCACCGGGTAGCGCCAGGAAATCGGCTTCCGGCAGGAACGGCACCGGCCCCGGAGGAGAAGGAACGACAAAACGGGGATGTTGTCCCAGGGACGAATCGTCGTCTTGCAGCGCGGGCAGCGCGAAGGCGGCGCGACGATCGATTCGCCGCGCGGCAGGCGCGCGATGACGACGTTCAGGAACGAGCCGAACACCAGCCCCAGCGGCAGGGCAATCCAGGGAAGAAGGGTTTCGGGCGTCATCGCGGCCGCTCCTCGGCGTCGAGGCGGGCGAGCTCGCGGCGCGCCGCCTCTTGCGTGTACTTGTTCCCGGTCGCGAGCACCCGCTTCCACAGGAGAATGGCCATCCCGCGGTTCCCCGCCCGCTGGCTCGCGAACGCCGCGAACCGCTCGACGTAGTCGGGATGGCCGGGAAGCCGCGCGGCCCGGACGAAGTAGCGCGCGGCCGATTCGTAATCGTGGCGGCAAACGTAGTGGAGGAAGCCGGTCTCGAAAGCGAGGAGCCAGCTGTCGGGGTTGGCCCGGCGCCCCTTCTCGAGGAGCGCCAGCCCGTCGTCGGGGCGGCGCAGCTCCTGCGCCAGAACAAACGCGCCGAAGACGTACGGCGCGAGAAAGCGCGGATCCAGATCGGTCGCCACGGACATCACGTGCCCGATCCGCACGTAGTTCTGATCCGTCAGGCGGTGCTCGCCGTAGTACTGGATGCCCCGGAGCCACGCGAGGTCGGCGGCCGCCGTCTCGTAGCCGACGGACGCCTGCCGGACGAAGAGGCCGGACGGAAAGTAGAGGAGCTCGTGCGCCGGCGCGCGCGCGATCCGTCCGCCGACCGAGGCCTGAAGCCCGCCCGCGGCGGCGAGCAGCATCGCCGCCGCCAGAAAAGGCGCGCGCGCGCGGAGCGGTGCCGGGCGCGCGCCGGTCACCGGAAGTCGCGCCGCTCGAAGATGGCGGCCGCGGCGGCGAGGAGTGCGCCCGAGTAGAGGGCGGCGTAGGCCGCCGCGAACGCGAGGCGCTCCGGCCCGACCGCCTGGCCGTGAACCACGAGTCCCCGCGCGTTGAAGACTTCCAGGTGCGGGAGGAGCCAGTAGACCCCCTCGGTCGCGGCCGCGAGGAGCGGTGACGCGCCGTGCGTCCCGAAGTAGTGGAGATCCTCAGCGAAGTGGCCGGCGAGAAGCGTCGAAGCGCCGAAGAAGGCCGTCAGGAGCGGCGTGGTGAACGACGAGAAGAAGACCACGACTGCGGTGACGATCAAAAGCTCGGCCATGGAG
>JANLXD010000501.1:0-3037 GCA_031364935.1 Candidatus Eiseniibacteriota bacterium | reverse complement strand
CGGAGGGCCTACCGCAAGGAGTCGGGTGGAGCCCCCGAGCCGCCCGTGCCCTCGGGGGTGTCTTTGAGCTCGGGAGCAGGCTTATCCATGTTCTGCAGCATCCACCGCGCGGAGTTCGCCAGCTCGGACTGGGGATACTTGGCGATGAACTTGTCGAATTCCGCGCGCGCCTCGTCGAAGTCAGCGAGATCCTCCGCGTAGGTGAAGCCTATCATGAACTGCGCCTGGATCGAAACCGGGTCGTCCGGGTACCGCTTGACGACTTCGCGGTAGAGCTCGATGCGCTTCTGCGGCGTCGGAGCCGCCTGCGCCTCCTTGAAGAACTCCTGTACCGAGCGCGCCGGCACGACTGCCGCGCGGATGGAGTCCTCGAGGATGGTCGCGCCCGACGCGGCCTTCAGCGAATCGAGAAAGGCCTGCGAGGCGCTCTCCTGACTCTCCGTCGAGAGATGCCCGACGATCCCCGGACGTACGTCCGATAGGGGTTGGGCCCGCGGCGGCTCGATGTGATCCACCTGGATCAGGTGCCATCCCTTCTCGCTCTTCACGGGCCGGCTGGTCTCCCCTTCCTTCAGCTCGAAGGCGGCCTTCACGATCTCGGGGGTGTTACCCACCCCCGGCACCAAGTCGGCACCGGGCGTCACGAATCCGAGCACGCCTCCGTTCTCGCGGGTCGCCTTGTCCTCGGAGTTGGCGCGCGCGAGGGCGTCCCACAGGCCGCCGGCGAGGAGGCGCTTCCGCAGCGCTTCGGCGCGAGCGCGCGTCGGGACCTGGATGTGACGCACCCGCGCTCGCGCCGGGACCTGATAGCTGGCCAGGTGCGAATCGTAGAACGCCTGGACGGCCGAGTCGCTGGGTGCGGGGAAGCCCGCTGCGCGGCGCTGGTAATACATTCGCATCATGGCTTCACGCGCGGCCCTGGCGACCGCGGCGTGGTAAGCCGGGTCCTTGCCGATGTCGGAGCGCCTGGCCGCCTGATAGATGACCTCTTCGGTCACGACGCGATCGACGAGGCTCTTGTATCCCTCGGGCTCGCGGAGCTGGGGGCGCAGGTTCGGCGGGGCCGTCTCGATGAGAGAGTCGATCTCGTGCGCGCGAATTCTACGATCCCCGACGATCGCCACCACCGGACCCAGCGTGTCGGGCGTCCCGGGCTGCCACACGTGGGCGGCAGACGACGAGGTCGCTCCCCCGATGTCCGGGGCGGGCGCCACCTTCTTCCCGCCGCCACATCCAGCGGCCACGGCCGCCGCGGCCAGAAGCGTAAGCGCCAGAGCGGCGCCGCTCGAGCGGGTCACTTCCGGACGACCCAAACCTTGACCGGCGCCTCGATGTCCTGGAAAAGGTGCACCGGCACTTCGAACACGCCGAGCGCCTTGAGCGGCTCCTCCAGGCGAACGGCCTTCCGCTCCACCGCGAAGCCCTGGGCCGTCAGTGCGTCGTGTATCTCGCCCGCGGTGACGGAGCCGTAGAGCTGGTCCTCGTCGCCCACCTGGACGGCGAACTGGATCGACGCCTGGATCATGCGATCGCGGAGCGCCTCCGCGGCCTGCCGCTGCTTCTGCTCCAGCGCGACCCGCGCGCGCTCCCGGTCGCGGAACACCGCCTGCGAGTTCCCGACCGCCGGTATCGCCTTCTTGCGCGGGATGAGATAGTTGCGCGCGTAGCCGTCGGCCACGCGGAGGGAAGCGCCGCGCTTCCCCAGACCGTCGATCGTCTCCAGCAGAATCACTTCCATTCCATCCTCCTGATCGTCGAACTAATCGTCGGACTTGTCGGCCCGCCGCCCGACCGAATCGCCGGGTCCGGGCACGAGCCGGCGCCGAAAGTCGAACCACGAATCCAGAAAGCCGATCGCCAGGAACGCGAGAAACAGGATCGGCATGAACGCCACCAGCACGATGATCGCTCCCTGCACCACCACGTTCATCTCGAACGCGATCGCGGCGAAGCGCGCCACCGCGATCCCCTGCACCGTGTAGGCCAGGAGGAGCGGAAAGGCGATGTTCGCCCCCGCGAGCGTCGCCCACGGCGCGCGCGTCGCCATCAGCGCCAGCGCGACCGCGAAGGCCCACGCGGCCGCCGGATGCACGCGCCACGTCGAGAATTCCCGGAAGGCGGGGAGCCCGCGCTCGCGGAACAGGACCGACGCCAGCCAGCAGTTCACCGAGAGCACCGTGACCCACTTGAGCGCGAAGAGCGACGGAAGGAGGAACGAGTACACGCGCTCCAGCTGCCCCAACGCCAGGTCGAACTCGGCCCGCGACACGCCGATCGTCTCCGAGATGCGGTGGTCGCTCTCCAGGCGGCGCACGTCCGCCAGGCGCGAGGCGAACGTCCGTGACAGCTCGTCCATTCCACCCAGGAGCAGGTAGCCGATGACCACGGCCAGGATGGGCGCCGCCGCCAGCGTCATCGCGGTCGACGCGCGGACGCCCCGGCGGGCCGACGCGCTCAGCAACAGCCCGGCCGCGCCCAGAACGGCGACAAAGAAGAGCTGCGACGGCTCCGTGACGCCGGCCGCGTAGACGGCGCCCAGGGTCGACGTGGCCGCGAGCGCTCCATAGAGAAGCCCGACGTGCCGCGCGAGCCAGAAGAGCGCGAAGGGGAGGAGGCCGTACGCCCACGGCAGCGGCACGGGAAGATCCGTGTTCGCGGCCATGAGGAGGCCCGCACCAAAGAGCAGCACCCCCGCCGTGCGGATCCAGTCCGCCGGCGAGGCGGCTCTGTTGGGATCAGCGATATTGGTCACTGGTGAACGGCAGAAGAGCCAGAATGCGCGCCCGCTTCACGGCTTCGGTGATCTGCGACTGATGCCGGGCGCAGGTTCCGGAGATCCGCCGCGGAACGATCTTGCCGCGATCGGTGATGAAGCGCGACAGCCGCCGGTCGTCCTTGTAGTCGATCCGGTCCACCTTGTCGAAGCAGAGCTTGCAGAATTTGCGTCGGTACGACCGCGATTCGCCGTCGCGTGCCATCGAGTGCCTCCCAGTTCAGGTTCGCGCCGCGGTCCGCTGTGCGGCGGACCCGGTCGCGT
>JANLXD010000446.1:0-3152 GCA_031364935.1 Candidatus Eiseniibacteriota bacterium | reverse complement strand
CCGATTAATCCGACCAGGAGGACCCAGCCACCGCCCACCGGCAGGTTGTCGCCCAGGAACCCCGACTTGAGGAGCGCCAGGTAGAGCGAGGGAATGGTCGCGCTGAAGGCGAGGATCAGGATGATCGAGAGCCCGAGAATGCTCCAGGTGCGGCGATCGATCTGTCGCTGGGCGTGCTCGGACGAGCGTTTGGCCATGGCGGCCGGTTCCCCCCCTGGATGGTCAGCGTTCCGGCGATTCATCGGCAGACGGCGCCCAATTCTGGAGCCGAAACACCGCGGGCCGTTCCCCCTTTCCCCCAGGGGGCTTGACGGTTACAGTGGCTGCTCCATGAGCGTTATCAAGAGCCACATCAAGACCTCGAGCGACGAGTTTCAGAAGAACCGAAAGCACCACGAGCGGCTGGTCGGCGACTTGGCGAAGCGCCTGGAGGCCGTGAAGCGGGGCGGCTCGGAGCAGGCGGTCGCCCTCCACAAGAGCCGCGGGAAGCTCCTCGCGCGCGAGCGGATCGAGCGTCTGCTCGACCCCGACACCCCCTTCCTCGAGCTTTCGGCCCTGGCCGCGGGCGGACTGTACGGCGACGAAGTTCCCTCGGCGGGAATCGTCACGGGGATCGGCGTGGTCTCCGGGCGCGAATGCGTCATCGTGGCCAACGACGCAACGGTGAAGGGCGGTACCTACTACCCGATCACCATCAAGAAGCACATCCGCGCGCAGGAGATCGCCCGGGAGAACCGGCTCCCCGCGATCTACCTCGTCGATTCGGGCGGGGTCTTTTTGCCGATGCAGGCCGAGGTCTTCCCGGACCAGGAGCACTTTGGTCGGATCTTCTACAACCAGGCGGTCATGTCGGCCGCGGGCATCCCGCAGCTCGCCGGAGTGCTCGGCATGTGCACGGCCGGCGGCGCCTACGTTCCCGCCATGTCCGATGAGAACGTGATCGTGCGCGGCACGGGGACCATCTACCTGGCGGGCCCGCCCCTCGTGAAGGCCGCCACGGGCGAGGAAGTCACACCCGAGGACCTGGGCGGCGCGGAAGTGCACTCGCGACAGAGCGGCGTCACCGACCACATAGCGGCGAACGAGGAGGAGGCGCTCCAGATCCTGCGCGAGGCGATGGAGCGGCTCAACACCGTCAAGCGCGTGTTGCTGGACCTCGCCGAGCCGGAAGACCCTTTGTATCCCACCGAGGAGATCTACGGCGTGCTGCCTCCCGACACGAGGCAACCGTACGACGTTCGCGAGGTGCTGGCGCGTCTTCTCGACGGGAGCCGGCTGCACGAGTTCAAGCGGGAGTATGGCCCCACTCTCGTGTGCGGCTTCGGGCGGTGGCTGGGTTACCCGGTGGGCGTTGTCGCGAACAACGGCGTACTCTTCTCGGAAAGCGCTTTGAAGGGGGCGCACTTCGTGGAGCTGTGCTCGCAGCGCAAGATTCCCCTCGTCTTCCTTCAGAACATCACCGGGTTCATGGTGGGGAAGCGGTACGAGGCGGGTGGGATCGCGAAGGACGGGGCGAAGATGGTCCAGGCGGTAGCCACCGCCGAGGTGCCGCGGATCACCGTGCTGATCGGCGCCTCCCACGGCGCCGGGAATTACGCGATGTCGGGGCGCGGCTATCGCCCGCGCTTCCTTTTCGCCTGGCCCAACTCACGGATCTCGGTCATGGGCGCCGAGCAGGCGGCCTCGGTGCTGGTGCAGGTGAAGCGCGACCAGCTCCAGCGCGAGGGGAAAACGCTGAGCGACGCCGAGGCCGCGGCGATCGCGGATCCCGTGCTCGAGAAGTACGAGCGCGAGGGAAGCCCCTACTACGCGACCGCGCACCTCTGGGACGACGGGGTGATCGACCCGGCCGACACGCGCGCCGTGGTGGGCCTCTCCCTCTCGGCGGCATTGAACGCCCCGGTCGTACGCGGGCCGGCGCCGGTGTTCCGGATGTGATGGAAGACAAGCCCCGGGTCCGCCTCGACGTGGAAAACACCGTCGCGCGGCTCACGCTGACGCGTCCGGAGGTGCGGAACGCGTTCGACGACGCCCTCATCTCCGAGCTCTCCGCCGCCCTCCTCGTCGTGCGCGGCGCGTTCGAGACCGACCCCGACACCGCGCCGCGCGTCCTGGTCCTGACCGGCGAGGGAACCGCCTTCTGCGCCGGCGCCGACATGAACTGGATGCGCCGGAGCGCCGCGATGTCGCGCGAGGAGAACGAGGCGGACGCGGCGCGCTTCGCGCGGATGATGCTCGCGCTGGATGAGCTGCCCGTCCCCACGATCGCGCGCGTGAACGGGACCTGCCTGGGCGGGGGGATGGGCCTCATCGCGTGCTGCGACGTGGTCGTGGCGGACGAGGGCGCGGACTTCGGGTTCACCGAGGTGCGCCTAGGGATCGCGCCGGCGGTCATCTCCTCCTTCGTGCTGCCCAAGATCGGCGCCGCGGCCGCGCGCCGCTGGTTCCTCACCGGGGAGATTTTCAAGGCCGACACGGCCCACGCGATGGGGCTGGTGCACGAAGTCGTCCCGGCATCCGAGCTGGACCTGGCCGTGGCTCGGATCACGGCCGCCATCGCGGGGAACGGACCGCGAGCAGTCGCGGCCGCCAAGCGCCTGATCCGCGAGAACACGGCGCTCCCGAGGGTAGGCGCGATCGAGAATTCCGTGAAGGCCATCGCCGCGCTCCGGACCTCGCCCGAGGGGCAGGAGGGGCTGGGGGCGTTTCTGGAGAAGCGCCGCCCCGCCTGGAAGAAGTGACGGCCCGGGCCGACCTCGCGCGGGGCGGGGCCCCGACACTAACGCCCGCTTCGCCCCGGTTCCGGAAAGTGCTCGTCGCGAACCGCGGCGAGATCGCGGTGCGGATCTGCCGCACGCTCCGCGAGATGGGCATTCCCTCCGTCACCGTCTACTCCGACGCGGATCGGGGCGCGCCACACGCCGCCGCGGGCGACCAGGCGGTGCGGATCGGCCCGGCCGCGCCCGCCGAATCCTACCTGAACGCCGCGGCCCTCCTCGACGCCGCGCGCGCCGCCGGCGCCGACGCGATCCACCCCGGCTACGGCTTTCTCTCCCAGAGCGCCGCCTTCGCGCGCGCGTGCCGCGAGGCGGGGGTCACGTTCATCGGGCCGTCCCCCGAGAGCATGGAGCGCCTCGGCAACAAGGTCGCGG
>JANLXD010000435.1:0-10356 GCA_031364935.1 Candidatus Eiseniibacteriota bacterium | reverse complement strand
GTGGCCGAGGCGAACCTGTCTCTCGCCCAGACCCGGCTTCGGAAAACGCGGATCTCGGCCCCCTTCTCAGGAGTCGCCGGCTCCAAGCGAGTCAGCCCGGGCGCCTACCTGCGCGCGGGCACGCCGATCACCGACCTCGCTTCGATCGGCATCATCAAGGTGACCTTCTCGGTGCCCGAGCGCTATCTCGGCCGGCTCCGCCGCGGGGCCGCCGTGAATCTGTCGGCGCCCGCGTACCCCGGATATACGCTGGTGGGCACGATCGACGTGCTCGATCCGGTGCTCGATCCCCAGACGCGGAGCAGCGGCGTCATCGCGCGCGTGCAGAACCCCGGGGGCCGCTTTCGTCCCGGCATGTCGGTGGACGTGTCCGCGGTGCTGAGCTCGCGCCCCGAGGCCGTGACGGTGCCGAACGAGGCCGTCTTCTCGGAAGGTGGCGAGAACTTCGTCTACGTGGTGAAGGCGGACAGCACAGTCACGCGGAGCGCCTTGACCCTGGGCACGCGCCTGGCCGACGTGGTCGAAGTCGTGAAGGGTCTTTCACCCGGGCAGTTCGTGGTGCGCGCCGGCCACCAGAAGCTGTTCGAAGGCGCCAAGGTCATTCCCATCCAGTCGGCGGCGGCGCCGGCGGGAGCGGGCGCGAAGGCCGCGGCCGCGGAGCCGAAGAAGGAACCGTCATGAAGCTGAGCGAAATCTCCATCGAGCGACCCGTCCTCGCCACGGTGATGAGTCTGGCGATCATCCTGTTCGGGGTGATCTCCTTCACGCGTCTCCCGGTGCGCGAGTACCCGGACGTCGACCCGCCGATCGTCTCCATCCAGACGTTCTACCGCGGAGCCAGCCCCAACGTCGTCGAGACCGAGATCACGGACGTCCTCGAAGAGCAGCTCGCCACGCTCGAGGGCGTGAAGACGATCGAGTCGTCGAGCCGCGAGCAGGGCTCGTCGATCTCCGTCGAGTTCGAGCTCTCCCGCGATATCGAGGAGGCGACCAACGACGTGCGAGACCGCGTCTCGCGCGTGCGCGGGCAGCTCCCCAGCGAGGCCGACGACCCCATCGTGGCCAAGGTGGACGTGAACGCGCAGCCGATCGTCTGGCTCGCGCTGTCGAGCAAGCGGTTCTCCAATCTCGAGCTCTCCGACGTGGCCGACCGCATCCTGAAAGAGCGGCTGCAGCGGCTCCCGGGCGTGGGGAACATCTTCCTCGGCGGAGAGCGCCGCTACGCCATGCGCGTCTGGCTGGACCCGGCCCGCATGGCGTCGCACGGACTCACGACGCAGGACGTGGAAAGCGCCATCCGCAGCGAGAACGCCGAAATCCCGGCCGGCCGCGTCGAGGGGACCGAGCGGGAATTCGCGGTGCGGACGCGCGGCGACCTGGTGAGCGCGGAAGAGTTCGGCGCCATCATCGTGAAGCAGGACGGGACCGAGCGCGTCAGCCTGAGCGACGTGGCCGACGTCAAGGTGGGCGCCGAGGACGAGCGCACCGCCGTCCGGTGGAACGGAGAGCCGGCGGTGGGCCTCGGGGTCGTGAAGCAGTCCAAGGCGAGCACCATCGACGTGGCCGACGCGGTCCGCGCGGCCCTTCCCGAGCTGTCGCGGGCGCTCCCCGAGGGGATGAAGCTGGACGTGGCGTACGACTCCTCCACGTTCATCAAGGAATCGATCAAGGAAGTCACCCAGACCATCTTCATCGCGATCCTGCTCGTCGTGCTCGTGATCCTGGTCTTCCTGAAGACCGCGCGCGCGACCCTGATCCCGGGGATTGCCATTCCCATCTCGATCATCGGAACGTTCGCCGTGGCGTACGCCATGGGATTCACGATCAACATCCTGACCCTCCTCGCGCTGGTGCTCGCGATCGGGCTGGTCGTGGACGACGCGATCGTCGTGCTGGAAAACATCGTCCGGCACATGGAGATGGGGAAGGGGCGCATGCGCGCCGCCCTGGACGGCTCCAAGGAGATCGGCTTCGCGGTGCTCGCGACCACGATCACCCTGGTCGCGGTGTTCGTCCCGGTGTCGTTCCTGACCGGCACGGTGGGTCGGCTCTTCAGCGAGTTCGGCCTCTCGGTGGCCGTGGCGGTTCTGATCTCGGGGTTCGTGGCGCTCACGCTCACGCCGATGCTCTCCTCGCGGATCTTGAAGAGCAGCCACGAGCAGAACCAGAATAGGATCGCGCGCAAGATCGACCGCGGCTTTGACGCGCTGAACACGCGGTACGACCGCACGCTCCACTGGTTCCTCACCCACCGGGGCTTCGCGCTGGGCGCCGCCGGTCTCCTGGTGCTCGTGATCGCGGGACTGTTCATGCTCCTGCCGCGCGAGCTGATTCCCACCGAGGACCGCGGCGTCGCGTTCGGAATCGTGATCGCGCCCGAAGGCTCGACGCTGGAGTACACCGACCGCTACATGCGGCAGGTGGAGTCGATCCTCCTCCCGCTCCCCGAGCGGCGCGGTCTCTTCACCGCGACCGGCCTCGGCTTCGGCGGGCCGGGGCAGGTGACGAACGGGTTCCTCTTTCTCGGGCTGAAGCCCCGGCACGAGCGCGCGAGATCGCAGCAGCAGCTCGTGCAGGAGCTCTTCCCGCAGCTCATCTCGATCCCCGGTGTTCTCGCGTTCGTGATCAATCCGCCCAGCCTGGGCGGACGGTTCTCGTCGTCACCGGTGGAGTACGTGCTCCAGGGGGAGACCTACGACCAGCTCGCCCAAGGCGTGGGGGCCATGATGGGAGAGGCCTCCAAGCTCGGCTATCTGCTGAACCTGGATACGGATCTCCGATTGAACAAGCCACAGCTCGACGTGTCGATCGATCGGGAGCGGGCGGCCCAGCTCGGCGTGTCGGTGACTGAAATCGGGACGACGCTCGAGACGTTGCTGGGCGGCCGCACGGTGAGCGAGTTCAAGCGGGGAACGAAGCAGTACGACGTGATCGCGCAGGTGAGCCCGCAGAACCGGGCGACGCCCAGTGCGATCGACGACATCTATGTCCGCGGGAAGGGGGGGCTGGTCCAGCTCGCGAACGTGGTCACGATCAAGGAGACGGTCGCGCCCAAGGAGCTGAACCACTATAACCGCGTGCGCTCGGCCACCCTCACGTCGAACCTGCCTCCGGGGGTTCCGCTGGGAATGGCCCTGGACGCCCTGGACAAGATCGCCGCGGAGAAACTCCCGGCCGGGATGAAGCACGAGCTGGCGGGGCAGTCGCGCGAGTTCCGCGAGTCGAGCACCAGCCTCTACTTCCTCTTCCTCCTTTCGATCGTATTCATCTACCTGGTGCTCGCGGCGCAGTTCGAGAGCTTCATCCATCCGCTCACCATTCTCCTCGCCGTGCCGCTGGCCGTGGCGGGGGCGCTGATCTCGCTCTTCGTCTTCCGGCAGAGCTTGAACGTCTACTCCCAGATCACGCTCATCATGCTGATCGGGCTGGTGACGAAGAACTCGATCCTGATCGTGGAGTACGCGAACCAGCTTCGCGCGCGGGGACTCTCGATCCCGGATGCCGTCGCGGAAGCCGCCCGCATCCGTCTCCGCCCGATCCTCATGACGTCGCTGGCCACCGTCTTCGGGATTCTGCCGATCGCGATCGGCCTGGGCGCTGGCGCCGAAGCGCGTCGCCCGCTCGGCATCGCGGTGGTGGGCGGGATGATCTTCTCCACCTTCCTCACCTTGGTCCTGGTGCCGGTGGTCTACACCTACCTGGCCCGCTTCACCAAGGTGCCGGTGCGCAGCGACGGAGACGCCTCGCCCCAGCCTGCGCCCGCCGGCGCCGCGCCGCCGGAGCGCGAGCCGCGGGACGAGCCGGTCCCCGCCATGGCCACGAGCCGCACGCACCCCTAGTTCGCACCGGTTTTTGGCGCGCGCGTCGTCCCTTCTCGGGACGGCGCGCGAACGCCTCCGTACACGAACGCGCCGGCCCCGCGCCGAAATTCCCTCGATCACCCAGTAGATTCAATGGTTTCTCCGCGTTCAGCGCGCGGCACAGTTCGTGCCTCTAAACCCAAACGATCCGATTTCCACATCCCCAATATGCCGGAACACAGAACCAAGGGAGGGATATTGCTGCGCCTCTCGCGACGCCGCTATGCCATACCGTTTCTCATCATGCTTTTCATGAACGTGGCTTTTCTCACCGGCTCTAGCTCGAAGGCCCAGGCCCTCACCACCACCGTCACGCTGACCTGGACGGCGACAGGCGACAACGGCACTTCGGGACGCGCCGCGAGGTACGATCTCCGGTACACCGCGAATGCGCTGACGAGCGCGGACACCCTGACGTGGTGGAACAGGGCGGCGGTGGTGAACATGACCGCCATCGTTCCTTCGGCGTCCGGCGCGAAGGATTCGATCCGGGTCGGGGGTCTGGTGGTTGGAATCAAGTACTACGCGATCCTCCGCGCGGCCGACGCCGCGGGCAACTGGAGCGGATATTCGAATCTCGCAACCATCGACCTGACCAAAGGGGTCACATCGGTCGCGATCGATGAGACGAGTGGCGCTCCCGCTCTCACGGTCGGGGCGCCGTATCCGTCGCCGACTCGAGGAGGAGCACAGGTGTTGTTCACGCTCGCGCGCTCCGGGCCTCTGCAGGCTGACGTCTTCGACGCGCGCGGCCGGCGGGTCCAGTCCCTTTATGACGGCACCATGGGGGCGGGTCCGCAGATGCTTCGGTGGGACGGCCGCGGCGCAGGAGGCGCGCCGACACCGGCCGGCATCTACTGGATCCGCGTCGCCGCCGCGGACGTTCGGAAGGGCGTGAAAGTGGTGGTCGTGCACTAAAGCTGTCGGGACCCTCGCGTCCCTCCCCCACGTCGCAAACCAACGGAACAAGTTCGCTTGCGAGAATTTTTCGCCGAAGGCATACTGGCGGGCCGAACCCGTCCCCCAGCTTTCGGAGGAGCGCGCATGGCGATGGCGATGGAGCACCACTCCCACGAGCCGGTGCCGAGCCGCTGGCCGATCATCACGGCCATCGGCGCGGGACTGATCCCGATCGGCATCGTCGCGGCGACGCGCGGCGCCAAGGAGGGGATCGGCGTCATCCTGCTCGGCTTCCTGGTCATGATCCTGGGAGCCGGGCGCTGGTGGGCGGAGCTTCTCCGCGACAAGTTCGTCGGGCGCGACCTGCTCGACGCCAATTCCCGGCTCCGGACGGCGATGATTCTCTTCATCGGTTCCGAGGCCGCCATATTCGCGTCCTTCTTCGCCGCGCTCTTCTACGGCCGGACGCACGCCGCGACCTGGCCGCCGCCGGGGATGCCGCACTTCGACGTCGTCCTTCCCGCGATCAACACGGCCATCCTTCTCTCCTCGTCGGTGACGTGCCACATCGCCCACGTCGCGCTGGAGAAGCGCCACCGCGAGGGAGTTGTCTCCGCGCTGCTCCTCACGATCTTTCTCGGCGCCATCTTCCTCTGTGGGCAGGCGTACGAGTACGGCGTCCTGAACGGGGAGGGGCTCACCATCCGGAGCGGCATCTTCGGCTCCACCTTCTTCATGCTGACCGGATTCCACGGCCTGCACGTGCTGATGGGGATCGTCTTCCTGAACGTGGTCTACGGGGCGGTGATGCGGGGGCAGGTCACGCACGACCAGCAGTTCCCGCTGATGGCGGCCTCGTGGTACTGGCACTTCGTCGATGCGGTGTGGATATGCGTCTTCCTGGTCGTCTACATCCTGTAGCCGCCGCGGCTCTCGCGGCGTCAATCGCGCTGGGCGCGTCTTCGTGCGAGACGCTGGGCGGCTCGGGCCAGTCCGGAGCTGATTTCGCCCAGGCGCGGGCTGATCTGGCGTCGTCGCGATCGACGCTGAATCGCGCCGCGATGGACGGGGATCTCCAGGGCGTGGCCACCTCGCTCCGCGCCGTCGGGTCGCAATTCGACGCGGTCGAGAAGAAGAGCAGCGCCATGAACCTGATGGACCGCGAGAACCTGAACATCCAGATCGCGACGGGCCGGCGCATCATCACCGAGACGAGCCGCTGGGTATCGGTGAACGACGCCGATGCCGTCCGCTCGCAAGTCGCCGAGCTCGATCCCATTCTCGTGAAGATCGACGTCCTCCTCGACCGCGCCGTGAAGTCCTCCGTTCCCGCCTCCGGAGCGCAATAGGGGTCCCCGCATGGCCGAGCCTTCGCGTCTCGATGACTTGATGCGCGAGGGGGAAGAAGCGCTCGACCGGGGAGACTTCGAGGGCGCTCTCACGATCTTCGAGACCGTGGTGCGCGAGGACCCGGAGCACTGGGGCGCGGCGCTCGATCGCGTCGAGGCGCTGCATCTCCTGTGGCGCACCAAAGAGGCGCTCCGCTCCGTCCAGAAGCTCCGTCCCGCCGAAGACGAAGAGGACGATCCCGACCGCGCGGACCTCGAGGGCCGGATCCGCGAAGCCGCCGGCGACTTCCACGAGGCGGACCTGTTGTTCGCGGAGGCCTCCCGCCTCGATCCGGAGACGTTCCCACCGCCGCCCCGGACGACCGCGGACGACTTCCGCACGATCCTGGACGAGGTGCTCGCTTCGCTGCCGAAGGCGATCCGCGAGGCCGTCACCGAGGTTCCGGTGCTGGTCGAGGCCAAGCCCAGCCGGGCCATGGCCGAGCGCGCGCCCCATATCACCCCCGAGGTGCTCGGGCTGTTCGTCGGCACGCCGGTGGGGGAGAAGCTCCGCGGACCGTCGGGGTACGGTGACATGGTGCTCCTCTTCCAGCGGAATCTCGAGCGGGCGGGCGTGGACCGCGAGGAGGTCGCGAGCGAGATCCGCGTGACGCTCCTCCACGAATACGGCCATTACCTCGGCTTCGACGAAGAGGGGCTCGACGAGATAGGCCTGGCATGAGCGAGGGGCGCGAGGGGCGGGCGCCGGGAGAGGGGCGCGGGGGCGGGACCCGGCTGGCGGTCATCGGCGCGGGGCCCGTGGGGCTCGAGATGGCGCTGGCCGCGGACGCCGCGGGCTACGACGTGCGGGTCTACGAAGCCGGGCGGGTGGGAGCGCATCTCCGGCGCTTCGCCGAGATTCCTCTCTTCACTCCCTTCGCAATGAACTCCACCGCGATGACGCGCGAACGCCTCCGGCGCGCGGGCGTGGCGCTTCCTGCCGACGACGCCCTCCTCACCGCCGAGGCTCTGGTGGCGCGCTACCTCGAGCCGGCCGCGTCCCTCCCGGAGCTTCGCGGCCGGATCCACGAGTCGAGCCGCGTGGCCGCGATCGCGCGGGATGACCGCGCGTTCCTCCTGCGCATCGAGTCGCCGGAAGGGAACCGCTTCGACGGCGCGGAGATCGTGGTGGATGCGAGCGGCGTTGCCGAGCGGCCTCTCTTCACGGGCCCCGGCGGGGTCGCGGCCATCGGGGAAGACGCGCTGGGCGATCGCGTCGACCGGCATCTTCTTCCCACGCGCGAAGCGGCGCGCGCACGCTTCGGCGGGCAGTGCGTGCTCCTGATCGGGAGCGGGCATTCGGCGGGCACCGCACTCGCCGAATTCGACGCGATGGCCGGCGAGGGGGCCGGGCCCGAGCGGGTGTCGTGGGTGCGTCGCGGGCTCGATGCCGGGCCGCCCTTCGCGGAGCGGGGCGACGATCCCCTGCCCGAGCGACGGACCCTGGAGCAACGGGCGAACGCGGTCGCCGCCCGGGCGCCGTGGCTGACCTCGCTCCCGGGCCGTTCCGTGTTCGCCTACGAGTCCTTGCCCGGCGGCTCCCTCCGGGTCAGGCTGCGCTCGCCCAGAGGCGTCGACGAAACGCTCGTCGTGGACCGCGTCCTCGCCCTGTGCGGCTACCGTCCCGACACGGATCTCTACCGCGAGCTTCACCTCCACCTCTGCTACGAAAGCGAAGCCCCCATGGCGCTGGCCGCGGCCCTCGTGGCGGCCCGGGCCGCGGATCCCAGCCGCGGCCCCCGGTCCGGCGATTGCCTCACCCAGACGACCCACGGCCCGGAGACACTTCGCACCACAGAGCCCGGTTTCTACGTGATCGGCGCCAAGTCCTACGGCCGCGCCCCCGACTTCCTGCTGCGCGTCGGGTACCAACAGGTGCGGGAAGTGGTCGCGCTCCACTCGCGCTCCCGGCCGGAGGCGCTGGCGGAAGCCCCGGCCTAGGGCCGGTTTCCCGGTTTGCGCCACCCCCGGGGGCGGGGTAGAATGGCGGAAACCCTGCGCGAGAGGAGCCGCCGGATGTCCCAAGGAAACGGAAGCCCCGACGACGATTATCTGAAGATCCGGGCGATCGACCACGTGGAGTTCTGGGTCGGAAACGCCCGTCAGGCCTCGTATTTCTACACGCACGCGTTCGGTTTCACGCCGACCTCCTTCGCCGGCCTCGAGAGCGGCGTTCGCGACCGCGCCAGCTACGTGCTGGAGCAGGGTCGTGTTCGCTTCGTTCTCACCGCTCCGATCGTGCCCGAGGGACCGGTGGCCGAGCACGTGCACCGCCACGGCGACGGGGTCAAGGACATCGCCCTCGAAGTGGAGGACGTGGACCGGGCGTACGCCGAAACCACCAAGCGGGGCGCGGTCGGGGTCCAGGCGCCCACGACGGTCTCCGATGATCAGGGCTCGGTCCGCCGCGCCTCGATCGCGACGTACGGCGACACCATCCACTCCTTCATCGACCGGTCGAAGTACAAAGGCGCCTTCCTTCCAGGCTACAAGCCGACCGGCAACCGCCCGTCGCAAGGGCCGCTTCTCTACGTGGACCACATGGTGGGGAACGTCCCGCTGGGCGACATGAACCGCTTCGTGGCCTACTACCGCGACGTGATGGGCTTCACGCAATTCCAGCACTTCGACGACAAGGACATCTCCACCGAATACTCGGCGCTCATGTCCAAGGTGATGTCGGGCGGCGGCGGACGGGTGAAGTTCCCGATCAACGAGCCGGCCGAGGGGAAGCGGAAGTCGCAGATCGAGGAATACCTCGACTACTACAAGGGGCCGGGCGTGCAGCACATCGCGCTCGCCACCGAGGACATCATCTCCACGGTGTCGCGGCTCCACGAATCCGGGATCGCCTTCCTCAAGGTGCCGCGCGCCTACTACGACCTGCTCCCCGACCGGGTCGGCAAGATCGACGAGAACCTGGACGCGCTGGCCAATCTGGGCATTTTGGTGGACCGCGACGAAGAGGGATATCTGCTCCAGATCTTCTCGAAGCCCGTGCAGGACCGGCCCACGGTGTTCTACGAGGTGATCCAGCGCAAGGGGAGCCGCGGCTTCGGCAAGGGGAACTTCAAAGCCCTCTTCGAAGCCATCGAGCGCGAGCAGGCGCTGCGCGGCAACCTCTAGCCGCCCTCCGATCCCGATGCGGCTCGTCTCCTTCGCCCGTTCGGGCACGCCGGGCCGGGCCCTCGGCGCGTGGGAAACGGACGGCGTGCTCCACCTGGCCCACGCGGCGGCGGTCTTGGAATGCCCCGACCGCGACCGGGCGCTTCTCGCCACGATGGAATCCCTCCTCGCCGATTGGGACCGGGGACTCGAGGCCGCCCGCGACGTGACGGCACGCGCCCGCGCGCTCTCCGCCGGCGACCGGGCCACTCCCTTCTTGAAGGCGGTGCGCTTCGCGCCCGAGGACATCGCGTTCCTCCCGCCCGTGGCGCAGCCTCCGTCGGTGCGCGACTTTTACACGTTCGAGACCCACGTGAAGAATGCCCGCGGTCGTCGCGGGCTCACGGTGCCGCCCGAGTGGTACGAGTTCCCGGTCTTCTACTTCTCGAATCCGGGATCGCTGGTCGGTCACGGCGCGCCGGTCCCGAAGCCCTCGTGGACCGAGGCGCTCGACTACGAGCTGGAGCTGGCCTGCGTCATCGGAAAGAAGGCGCGCAATGTGAAGGCGGAGGAGTGGCGCTCGGTGGTCGCCGGCTTCACCATCCTGAACGACTGGAGCGCGCGCGACGTGCAGCGGAAGGAGATGGCCGTGGGGTTGGGCCCCGCGAAGGGCAAGGATTTCGCCACCTCGCTGGGCCCGGCCCTGGTCACCCTGGACGAGCTGGAGGACCGGCTGGTCGGGGATGGGCGCGGGGGGGATGCGCGGCCGGGCGACCGGTACGACCTGGCGATGGAAGCCCGCGTGAACGGGAAAACGCTCTCCCGCTCGAACGCGAAGGAGATGCACTACACGTTCGGGCAGATGATTGCGAGGGCCTCGGCGGACGTGTATCTTTTTCCGGGTGACGTGATCGGCTCGGGAACCGCCGGCAACGGCTGCCTCCTGGAGCTGGGCCCCGAAGCGCACCCCTGGCTTTTACCCGGCGACGACGTGACGCTCGAGATCCAAGGACTTGGGGCGCTCACCAATCGGATCGCCTGATCCGCATCGAGAGGAAGAGCCATGCCGATGTACCACACGCTGGGGCAGGTCCCGCACAAGC
>JANLXD010000408.1:0-1949 GCA_031364935.1 Candidatus Eiseniibacteriota bacterium | reverse complement strand
CTGTGTGCTGGGCACCCTGGCCGCGGTCACGCATGGATCGGCGGTGGTGATCCCGGCCGAGGCGTTCGATCCGGACGCGACGCTGCAGGCCATCGAGGCTCACGCGTGCACGTCGATCTACGGCGTGCCCAGCATGTTTATCGCGCAGCTCAATCATCCCCGGCTCGAACACGTCCGACTGGATTCGCTGCGCACCGGCATCATGGCGGGGGCGCCGTGTCCGATCGACGTCATGCGGCAGGTGATCGATCGCATGCACGTGCCGGAGGTGACGATCTGCTACGGCATGACCGAGACCTCGCCGGTCTCGTTTCAGTCGGCCGTTGACGACCCGATCGAGGCGCGGGTCTCGACCGTGGGTCACGTGCTGCCGCACGTCGAGTGCAAGATCGTGGACCCGGAGCGCGGCGCCATCGTTCCGAGGGGCACACCCGGCGAGCTGTGCACCCGGGGGTACTGCGTGATGCTCGGCTACTGGAACAATCCCGAGGCCACGGCGGCGGCCATCGACGAGGCGCGATGGATGCACTCCGGCGACCTGGCCATCATGCGCGACGACGGCTACGTCAATATTTCCGGCCGCATCAAGGACATGATCATTCGCGGCGGCGAGAACATCTATCCGCGGGAGATCGAAGAGTTTCTCTATTCCCACCCGAAGATCAGCGAGGCTCAGGTAATTGGGGTTCCCGACGTCAAGTACGGCGAGGAAGTGTGCGCCTGGGTCCGCCTTCGCGAGGGCGCGCAGGCCACCGAAGAGGAACTGCGAGAGTTCTGCCGCGGCCAGATCGCGACCTACAAGATTCCGCGTTACATAAGGTTCTCCACCGAGTTCCCGATGACGGTCACGGGCAAGATTCAGAAGTTCAGGATGCGGGAGATCTCCATCGAAGAACTGGGGCTCAGCCAGGTGAACGAGATCGAGACGGCGTAGCGGCGTTTGACAACGCCCCCGCGGTCGAGCATCCTACGGAACGTGGTGATGCTGGCACGGCGCCTTTCGACCGTTGGGCTCAGCCTGATCTTGTTGGCTGGCCACGCAGCCGTCTGTGCGGGATGGGCGCCGACCCCTGAAGCTCGCATGGCGTGCTGCGCCGAGGGGGCCGAGTGCCCGATGCACAAGGGAGACTCCCACCACTCCGGAATGAAACGCGTCATCAGTCAAGCGCAGGCCGACACCTGCTGCGCGTCCTCTGAACGCGAACGTTCCAGTCAATCGAGCCCGACGTTCGTATCAACGATGTCCAGCGCAGTCGTTGGCACCGGCGTCACTCTTCCCGTCACTGTTTCGTCGCTTGTGATGAGCGACGCGTGGCGGTCGGTCGCACCGATCCACAGCCCGCCGGTTCCCAAGCACGTTCTCCTCTCAGTCTTTCTCGTTTAGCCACTCACGGTCGTCGTGTGTCCGCTCGGGGCAAGTCCCGATGTGGTCGCGGCGCGTGTCTACGCGTCGGCATGACGGGTGTTGTGGCCCGCCTTCGCAAGTGAGCGGGCTCGCTGCTGTGTGGCAACCTCATGATCAATCGACTTATTGCACTCTCGCTGAAGAACCGCTTCATCGTGCTGGTCGTGTACGTCGGCCTCGCGGGTTGGGGCTGGTGGGCCCTGGGCGCGACGCCTATTGATGCGATTCCAGACCTCTCGGACAACCAGGTCATTGTCTTCACGGACTGGCCGGGTCACAGCCCTCAGGAGGTGGAAGACCAGGTCAGCTATCCGCTGACCGTGAACCTGCAGGGTCTCGCTGGCGTTCGCGTCGTGCGCTCCCAGTCGGCGTTCGGCTTTTCGATGATCTACGTCGTCTTCGACGACAACATTGAGCTGTACTTCGCGCGCGCCCGCGTGCTGGAGCGCATGAGTCTCGTCACGAAGAGCATGCCGGCCGGCGTCGCTCCGACTCTGGGCCCGGACGCGACGGGTGTCGGGCACGTGTTCTGGTACACGGTGGA
>JANLXD010000407.1:0-2270 GCA_031364935.1 Candidatus Eiseniibacteriota bacterium | reverse complement strand
ATCAAGACGCGCATCGCCTTCGAACAGCTTCTCGCCGCGGGGATCGGAGACACCGTGCGCGTTTCGCTTACGGTGCCCAATCACAGAAAAGGCGAGGAGATAGCCGCGGCGCGCCAGATCATCGACGATGTCGCCCACGGGCGGTTCCGCTCGGTCCCGCGATTCGAAAACGATCATCTGAACATCATCTCGTGCCCTTCCTGCTCCCGCGTCGAAAACGAGGCGTTTGTCGACCTTGCCGAGAAGGTGAAGGAAATGACCGCCTACGCCGGGCGTCATGCGATCACCATCGCGGTGATGGGATGCCGGGTTAACGGCCCCGGCGAGACCGATGACGCCGACCTCGGGCTATGGTGTGCGCCCAAGCATGTCAATCTCAAGCGGGGTGCGGAATCGCTCGGCGCTTACTCGTATGAAGAGATACTCGCGAGGCTGAGGGAGGAACTCGACATCCTGATCGCCGCGCGGCTCTGACCCGGCAGTGGGTGGCTCCAGAAACTCCTCACATGAGCGTGACAGGGTCCATGTCGATCACCAGGTCGCGGGCTGATGAGATCCCGCGCGTGGTCAGTTCGATGACCGCTTCGTTGAGCGCATCGGAAAGACGCCGCTTTGAATCGGACTTGAGCAACACCTGATACCGGTACCGGTCCTTGAGCTTCGCCACCGGCGCCACCGTCGGGCCAATGACCTGAAGCCGATCACCTCCCACGGCCCGGAACACTTCCCCAACAGTACGTGCGCGCTGCACTCCGCTTTCCGGGCTTCCCGCAAGCACGACAATGTTGGCGATGGCGACAAACGGTGGGTACTTCATGATCCGGCGGAACCGGATTTCCTTCTCGTAGAATGCCTGGTAATCCTGAATCGCCGCAGTCTCCAGAGCGTAATGATCACGGTGGAATGCCTGCACGACGACCTGGCCTGGTTCTCGTCCCCTGCCGGACCGGCCGGCCACCTGGGTCAGCAGTTGAAATGTCCGCTCCGCTGCGCGGAAATCCGGAAACGCGAGCGCGTTGTCTGCGCCGAGAACACCGACGATTGTCACGCCGGGGAAGTCGTGCCCCTTGGCGACCATCTGCGTGCCCGCGAGCAGGTTGAACTCCCCTTTTTCGAACGCCTCGAGAATTTCGGCCGGGGCCCTGCGGCCCCGGGCCGTGTCGCGATCAAGCCGCGCGACACGCGCCTGCGGGAAAATTTCTCTCAGCTTTTCCTCGAGACGCTCGGTGCCCGACCCCATCAGGGCGATCTTCGCGGACCTGCACGTCGAACAGGTCTTTGGCAAACCGCGCGTGTAGCCGCAGAAGTGGCACGAGAGCCGGTTTTCGGCCCGGTGGAATATCAGCGCGAGGCTGCAACGACGACACTGCTCGTTGGCTCCGCAGGACCGGCACAGAACATAGGGGGCGTAACCCCTTCGGTTCAGGAGGATGATCGCCTGCTCACCCCGCGCGAGTTTCCCGGTGACGGCATCCCGCAACGGCTCGGAGATGAGTTCGTCGCGCCCCGTGCGGGCGAACTCCTCACGCATGTCCACGATTCTCACCTCGGCCATCGGTCTGTCGTGAATCCGGCTTGACAGTCTGAGCAGACCGTACTTTCCGTTCACGGCGGCGTGGTAGGTATCCACCGCGGGTGTCGCCGAACCGAGAATCACCACCGCACCCGACTCCCTGCCGCGAACGAGCGCCAGGTCGCGCGCGTTGTAACGAGGATCATCCTCCTGCTTGTATGAGCCGTCCTGCTCCTCGTCAACGACGATCAATCCGGTCCGCGGCAGGGGGGCGAGCACGGCGGAACGCGCTCCGAGCACCACGCGCGCCGCCCCGGAGCGGGCGCGTCGCCATTCATCAAAGCGTTCGCCCGGACTCAGGCTCGAATGGAGGATGGCGAGACTCGACCCAAGACGCGCGCGCAGATCCCTGGCCAACAGCGGCGTGAGGGTGATTTCCGGCACCAGATAGATCGCGTCGCGACCCAGGGTGAGGCACTGCTCGATCGCCCGCAGGTAGACCTCGGTCTTGCCGCTGCCGGTCACACCCATCAGAAGGAAAGCGCGGCCTTTGCCGGCGGCAAGGGCGTCCCCTATTTCAGAAAGAGCGGCCGCCTGACCCGGTGTCGGGTCCACGCGGACGGCAGGCGCCCGAGCGGCGAGTTGCGGCGGCTCCCTGCGCACCTGCAGACGCTCCAGGCGGAGCAGCCCCTTGCCGGCCAGACTCTTGACGGCCGGGCCGCTTGGACCGAGTCGATCGTGAATCTCCTCGAGTGTC
>JANLXD010000398.1:0-4652 GCA_031364935.1 Candidatus Eiseniibacteriota bacterium | reverse complement strand
GTGGGAATGCCCCGGCGCACCGGCAGGTCGAAGACCTGCTCCGCCAGCTCCGGCATGCCGGGAAGCGACGACGCGCCCCCCGTCAGCACCACGCCCGCACCCAACAGGTCGGCGACATGGCTTTTCCGGATCTCACGGTTCGCCATCGCGAAGATTTCCTCCACGCGCGGCTCGATCATCATCGCGAGCATGTGCCGGGAGATGTCCCGATCGGGACGACCTCCCACGCTCGGCACTTTCACCGTCTCGTCCGGGCGCACCATCGAGGTGAGGGCGCACCCGCTTCCCAGCTTCAAGAGCTCCGCGCGCTCCACCGGCGTGCGGAGGCCGATCGCCAGATCGTTCGTCACGTTGGAGCCGCCCAGCCCGATCACGGCGGTGTGGCGGATCGATCCCTCGAAGAAGACCGCCACGTCCGTCGTTCCGCCCCCGATGTCCAGGAGGGCCACGCCCAGGTCCCGCTCGTCGGACGCGAGCACGGCGTTCGCGGAGGCCAGGGGCTCCAGCACCAGCTCCTCCACGTGCACGCCCGCGCGCTCGGCGGCGCGGATGATGTTCCGGCACGCGGAGGCCGCGCCGGTGATGATGTGAGCCTCGGCCTCCAGCCGGACGCCGCACATCCCCACGGGATCGCGGATCCCTTCCTGGTCGTCGACGACGAACTCCTGCGGCAGAACGTGGAGGATCTCGCGGTCGGCGGGGATGGCCACCGCCTTGGCCGCCTCGATCACCCGCGCCACGTCGTGCGGGCGGATCTCCGCGTCCTTACGCGAGACGGCGATGACGCCGCGGCTGGTGAGGCCGCGGATGTGGTCGCCGGCGATTCCGGCCCAGACGCTCTTCACCGCGCGCCCCGAGGACCGCTCCGCCTCTTCCAGCGCGTGCTGGATGGAGCGGACGGTCTTCTCGAGATTGACCACCACGCCGCGCTTCAGACCGTCGGACGGGGCGGTCCCCACGCCGATGATGCGCAGCGTCTCCCCCGTCTCGTCCGCCTCGGCGACGATGACGGTGATCTTGGTCGTCCCGATGTCGAGCCCCGCGTAGATCCTGGCTTCCATTCCTCCCCTCCCTGCGGCCCGGCTACACTTTGCCCGGCGGACCGGGCCTCGTCGCTCCCTCGCTGCTCACGACTTTTTCCGGACCGTACCGCACGATGACCTGGCCCCGATAGCGGGCGTCCAGCACGAGCACGCGGCGGCTCTTCTCGCGGACGTCCCGGAGCGTGGCCGCGACGGCGCGGAGCGCCGCCAGGGAAACGCGCTCGGGGTCCACCACGATCGGGATCTGGTCCCGGGACGTGCGCAGCACGGCGCGCCCGGGCGCCTCGGCCGCGATCTCGGAGATCTCGGAGACCAGCCCCACCTCAGGCGTCTCGAGCAGGCGCACCAGTCGGAGCAGGTCGTGGAGCCGCTGCCCCGGGATCCGGGTGCCCGGCGCGCCACCGCTCACGCCCAGCCCGGTCACCACGGGCCGGTCCGGGATGAGCCCGCGGCGAAGCGGCGTCAGCACCGTCCCCTCGTCGTCCACCTCGAGGAGCGTCCCCGCGCTCACGAGCGCGAACGTGCGGCGCTCGGTGACGCGAACCGCGAGGCGCCCCGGCGTGCGCGTCACGCGCACCGCCTCCACCCGCGCGTTGCGCAAGAGCGCCTTCTCGATCGCCGCCGGGCTCACGAGGAGAAGGTTGTCCCCTTCGTGGACGGGAATCCGCGAGCGGATCTCCTCCGGCGCGAGATAGAGAAGCCCGGTGACCTCGACGGCCCGCACTTGAAACGGCGCGAACGACCCCAGCGAGCGCGCCGCCGGGCGGGCCAGGAGCGGCCCCACCAGGAAGGCGAGCGCGGCGAGGAGCGCGGCGAGGAGGATGCGGCGCCGGCGCCGTTTCACGGCCGGCTTCTTCCACGACGGGAGGCTCCGGTAGCCCGCTCTCATCGATGCCTCGGTCCGGCGGGAGCGCCCTCGGACTCCGCGAGGAGGATCTCGCCGACCTTGTAGACGTCGCCGGCCCCGATCGTGAGGAAGAGATCTCCTTCGCGCACGAGGCCGCGCGACACGCGTGCCGCCTCGTCGTAGTCGGCGGCGAACCGCACGACGAGACCGACGCACGCCGCACGGATCCGCTCGGCCAGGGTCTCCGACGTGACGCCCGGTATGGGCGCCTCTCCGGCCGGGTAGATCGGGAGCAGCACCACTTCCGCGACCCCCTGAAATGCGGTCGCGAAGCGGTCGGCCAGCGCGTGCGTGCGCGTGTAGCGGTGGGGCTGGAACACTGCCACGATCCGGCGCGAGTAGGTCTTCTCCAGCGCCGCCACGGCGGCCTCGATCTCGGTCGGGTGATGCCCGTAGTCGTCCACCCAGGCGGCGCCGAGCAGGTCGGCGCGGCGCTCGAGCCGGCGGCCCACGCCGCCGAAGCCGCGCAGGGCGCCGCGGATCGCCGCGATGGGGACGCCCAGCTCCCACCCGGCCGCGATGGCGGCCAGCGCGTTCCGCGCGTTGTGCGCTCCCACGACCGAGAGCTCGATCGATCCCTCCGGCTCTCCGCGAACCATGAGGTCGAAGCGGACGCCCGCGGGGCCCACCTCCAGCTCGCGCCCCTCGAAGTCCTGTCCCGGCGTGAACCCGTAGGTCAGCGCCCGCCGCTTCGCGCGCGCGCGGATGGGGGCGGCGTTCGGATCGTCTCCGGGCAGGATGATCGTTCCGTAGAACGGAATCCGGTTCACGAATGCGGTGAACGCGAGCTGCACCCCCTCGAGCGACTTGTGGTAGTCGAGGTGCTCGGCATCGATGTTCGTGATCACCGCGATCGTGGGCGCGAGATAGAGAAACGACCCGTCGCTCTCGTCCGCCTCGGCGACCAGGAACGGTCCCTGCCCCAGCCGGGCGTTCGCGCCGACCGTCTTCAGCCGACCGCCCACGATGACGGTGGGGTCGAGGCCGCCGCTCGCCAATATCTCGCCGATCATGGACGTGGTCGTGGTCTTTCCGTGCGCGCCCGCCACCGCGACCGAGTACTTGATCCGCATCAGCTCGGCGAGCATCTCCGCCCGAGGAATCACCGGGATGCCGAGCGCGCGCGCCCGGCGGATCTCCGGATTGGAGTCGGGGATGGCGGTCGAGCAGACCACCACGTCCGCGCCCACCACGTGCGCCGCGTCGTGTTTGTTGGCGATCCGCGCGCCCAGCTCGCGCAGCCTGGCCACGGCCTCGCTCTCCTTGGAGTCCGAGCCGGTCACCTCGTACCCGAGATTCAGCAGCACCTCGGCGATCCCATTCATCCCGCTCCCCCCGATCCCCACCAGGTGAATCCTCCGGATTCGTCCGTACATGCCTCTAGGTCGCCCGCTCGGCCCGAGTCGAGCCGGCCAGGGCTCCGATCGACGTGACCAGCCGCTCCGCCGCGTTCGTCCGCGAGAAGGCCCGGGAATTCCGCGCCATGCGCCGGAGTCTCGATTCGTCCTGGAAGAGATGGATGATCCGCTTCGCCAGGTCGTCGGCCGTGAGCTGGTCGTCCCGGATCACCTCCGCCGCCCCGCGCTCCGCGAGCCCCCGCGCGTTCACCGTCTGGTGATCGTGTGTCGCGTAGGGATAGGGAACCAGGATCGCCGGCACGCCGCACGCGGTCAGCTCGGCGATGGTCATCGCGCCGGCCCGGCAGATCGCCAGGTCGGCGACCGCATAGGCCTTTTCCATCTGGTCGACGTACGGCATCACGTGCACCGGGATCGAGAGCCCGCGCACGCGCTCGCGAATGGCCGGCGCGTCGTCCTGGCCCGTCTGCCAGAGCACTTGGAGGTTCGAGATGCGCGTGAGCCGCGGGAGCGCGTCCTGGAACGCCTTGTTGATGCTGGACGCGCCGCGGGATCCGCCGAATACGAGGAGCGTGCTCTTGTTGGCGTCGAGATGGAGCGACTCGTAGGCGCTGGTGCGGTCCTGGCGCAGGAGGGAGCGCCGGATGGGATTCCCCGTTACTTTTAAGTTGTCCCGCCGGCGGAAATAGCTCCGCGATTCCACGAAGGAGATGTGCACCTCGTCCGCGATCAAGTTGAGCCATCGGTTGGTCGCTCCCGGAACCGAGTTCTGCTCCTGGACCACGACCGGAATGCCGCGCAGCTTCGCCATCAAGCCCACCGGACCGCTCACGTACCCGCCCGTCACCACCACCACGTGCGGCCGTAGCTCCCGGAGGATGGCCGAGGCCTGCACCAGACTCTGGGCCCCCGCCGCGCCCGCCCGCAGCATGCCAAAGCCGATCCGGCGCGGAATGCCGCGCGCGGCGATGGTCCGCAGGGCAAACCCCGCCTGCGGCACCGCCGTGCTCTCGAGTCCGCGCGTCGTTCCCACGAACGTGACCTCCGAATCGGGATGCTGCCGGCGCCACTCTTCGGCGATGGCGATTCCGGGATAGACGTGTCCGCCGGTTCCTCCCGCCGCGATCAGCAGGCGAAGCGGACCCGTGCTATCGACCACCCCGGCGTCTGCCTCCGGGCGGCCGGATGACCGGGGACGCTCCATACCCGGCCTCCATTTGATTTGCGATGTTGAGGAGGACACCCATACCTCCGAGGTTGACGACGAGGGCCGAGCCCCCGTAGCTGACGAACGGCAAAGGGAGACCGGTGGTGGGGATCACCCCGGTGACCACCGCGATATTC
>JANLXD010000374.1:0-3623 GCA_031364935.1 Candidatus Eiseniibacteriota bacterium | reverse complement strand
GGCACCTACGACCGCGAAGGGAAGGTCGTCTCCGGGCCGCCTCCCCGGCCGTTGCAGCGCTACGCCGTTGCGGTTCGCGACGGAAAAGTCTACGTCAAACTCCCCTACCGCCCTCCCATTCTTCCTGTATGACGGCGGCGGGTCTCAAGCGCTGGCTCGCGGAGCGCGCGCCCATCCCGCGGGAATGGCTCGAGCGGCCCTTCAAGGAAGAGCTCCCCATCCATCTGAAAAACTGGGTGTGGGCTTTTGGCGGAACGCCGCTGCTGTTTTTCACCATCCAGGTCGTGACCGGAATTCTGCTCACGTTCTACTACGTTCCCTACCCGCTGCACGCCTACGAGAGCGTCCGACAGATCACCTTCGCGATACGATTCGGCTGGTTCGTCCGAGGAATCCACCAGGCCGCATCCCAGCTCATGTTCGTCGCGATCCTCCTCCACATGATCCGGGTCTTCGTCACCCGCGCCTACCGGGCGCCTCGGGAGCTGACCTGGGTTTTCGGCGCGGGCCTTTTCCTTTTGACGCTGGGGTTTGCCTTCACCGGATACTCGCTTGTCTACGATCAACTCTCGCATTGGGCGACAACCGTCGGAACCAACATGATCGCGGAGGTTCCGCTCCTCGGAAAGCCGCTCCTCTACCTGCTGCGCGGCGGGCCCGATGTGAATCCGAACACGCTTTCCCGCTTCTACAACTTCCATATCGGTGTCCTCCCGACGCTCTTCGTCCTGCTTGTCGGGATGCACATCCTGCTGATCCGGCTACACGGCGTCGCACCGCTGGAGGGGGACAGCCGCAAGGAGACCTATCACTTTTTCCCGGATCACGTGTTGCGCGAGATCTCCGTCGGCCTCGTGGCCCTGTTGGCAATCGTCGTCTACGTGATGCTCTATCCGCCCGGCGTGGGCGAGAGAGCCGATCCCAACCTGACTCCTCCTCACATCCGGCCGGAGTGGTATTTTTTCCCTTCGTATCGCTGGCTGAAGATGGTGCCCCTGCAGGTGGGGCTGTGGACTTCCGTCGCGTTCGTCACCAGCATGGTCCTGTGGCCGTGGATCGACGCCGCGCTGGAGCGCCTGGCGCCGAGGCGGAGACTGGGCATGATCGTAGGCGTCACCGGGTGGCTGTTCACGCTGGGTCTTCTCGTCTGGGAGGCGTTGTCATGAGCGGAATGTCATGACGGTCACGAGTCAAAAGTACGTGGTGGCATTCTTGAGCGTGGCCCTTTTCGCGGCGTTGCTCGCGGTGGGTGGGATCGATGCTCAACGCCGTGCCCAGGCGGCGAAGGCCCGCCAGGTGGCCCTCGCGGGCGCGCTCAACCCGCAATTCGAGCGCGGGCGGATGGTCTTCGTAAAGTACGGCTGCAACGGCTGCCACGGCACGGGCGGCGAGGGTGGAATCAAGAATGTGAACGCACAGACCGGCGGCGAGATCAACGGCCTCACGCATGTCAGCGAGACCTACACCCGCGAAGAGCTGGGCGAGAGAATCCGGAATGGCGTTCCGACCGTGGACAAGGCGGACCCGACGGGCCCCGATCCTCCGCTACGCATGCCCCCCTTCAAGGACTTGATCAGCGGCCAGGAGATGCAGGACCTGACGGCGTACCTGTTCAGCCTGAGGCCCGCGGAGAAGAAATCGGCTGAATCCTGGTAACGACCTTCGTATACCTCACGCCCGTACCACCGGATACTGCCGGAAGCATCCCTCCATCGGAGTAAGCTTGTTTCCATCGTCGCGCCACGTCTTTGGCCAGGGTGGATAGGGAGCCGTTATGCCGAGTTCGAGAGGTTCGGGGAGCCAAACGTAACCCATCGCGAACCCGGCGGTGGTTTAGGACGCGGGCCCCGGTGGCGGAAGCTGTCGGGGCTTTCGCGTATGTGGGCCCGTCGCTAGGGCTTGTAGGGAGCCCCTAGCGCGCCCACGACGCCCCGAGGCAGCCGTCGCCGCCGGCACTAGCGCATCCTGTCGGGTAGCAAATAAAAATGTCCGCTTTTGACACATGAAATGTCCGCATGGTCCTGGGCGCCCCTCTAGACAGAATGAGTTCCATCGAGATGGCGACGGACGACGGAGGTGAAGGCCGACGCAGGTGGTTCGGCCCTTTTGCTCGGGCACCTGGAGACAGACGCCCTCGCAGCCGACGGTATTGGGGTTGGCTTCAGGATCATCGCCAGGGCCTCCTCTCTGGCCCCGAAGCGTCCCCGGCTTCACCCTCCATCTGCTTTCTACACACAGTTCCCGCCCCCTCTTGCGCCCCCGGCCCCCTTCCGCTACATTCACCTCGGTTAGCACTCTCACCACACCAGTGCCAGCTTCAAGGCGAGCCCAATGGGGGGCGCGCCGCAAGGAGGAATGAAAACCGCTATGGCAAAGCAGCTTCTATTCGACGCGGCCGCCCGCGACGCGCTTCAGCGCGGCGTGGACAAGCTCGCGAACACCGTCAAAGTCACTCTCGGTCCCAAGGGACGAAACGTCGTCCTCGACAAGAAATTCGGCGCGCCCACCGTGACCAACGACGGCGTGACCATCGCGAAGGAAATCGAGCTGGAGAACCCCTACGAGAACATGGGGGCCCAGATGGTGAAGGAAGTCGCCACCAAGACGCAGGACGTCTCGGGCGACGGCACCACCACGGCTACCGTGCTCACGCAGGCGATCGTTCAGTTCGGCATCCGGCACGTCGCGGCCGGCGCCAATCCGATGTTCCTGAAGCGCGGCATCGACCGGGCCGTGCAGGCGATCATCGCCGACCTGAAGCGCCAGTCCAAGGCCATCAAGACTCCGGCCGAGATCGCCCAGGTCGCCACAATCTCGGCCAACAACGACGCCGAGATCGGCGCCCTGATCGCCGACGCCATGGACAAGGTCGGCAAGGACGGCGTGATCACCGTGGAAGAGGCGAAGAGCCTCGACACCTCGCTCGAGGTGGTCGAAGGACTCCAGTTCGACCGCGGCTACCTGTCCCCGTATTTCGTCACCGATCCGGAGCGGATGGAAGCCATTCTGGAAGACGCGAACGTCCTGATCCACGACAAGAAGATCACGTCGATCAAGGACATCCTTCCCATCCTCGAGAAGGTGGCGCAGACCGGCCGCCCGCTCGTGATCCTCGCCGAGGACATGGAAGGGGAGGCGCTCGCGACGCTGGTTGTGAATAAGCTGCGCGGGATCCTGAACGTGGCCGCGGTCAAGGCGCCGGGGTACGGCGACCGCCGGCGGGCCATGCTCGAGGACGTCGCCGTCCTGACGGGCGGCCGCCTCATCACCGAGGAGGCCGGGTACAAGCTGGAGAACGCGACCCTGGCCGACCTGGGACGCGCCAAGCGCATCGTGATCGACAAGGACAACACGACGATCATCGAGGGCGGCGGCAAGAAGGCCGACATCAAGGCTCGCGTGGACCAGATACGGAAGGAGATCGAGGACTCGACCTCCGACTACGACAAGGAGAAGCTCCAGGAGCGCCTGGCCAAGCTGGCGGGCGGCGTGGCCGTCGTGCACGTCGGCGCCGCGACGGAGATCGAGCTGAAGGAGAAGAAGGCGCGCGTCGAGGACGCCCTCGCGGCCACGAAGTCGGCCGTCGAAGAGGGGATCGTCCCGGGCGGCGGCGTGGCTCTCAT